>NZ_APIO01000008.1:0-96489 GCF_000408945.1 Pseudomonas sp. G5(2012) | reverse complement strand
GAGCATGCTCGCGAAGAACCGGAGAGCGCCACGGAATATCAGGCCCCAGCCTTATCGTTAACGCCCACCGTCGAAACGCCGCCCGGAGCATGCTCGCGCCTACACACTTAAAGAAAATGACACGAAAGCGATCACTCCGTTTTGGTATGGTGCAGCTCGTTTTTTTAGCGGCCCGTTTTCAAACCAGGGATCGGTGTTTTTTTTCCAAAGAGTTGCCACAGAAATGCCTCAGCCGATTCCGATCAAAGACCACGAAAAAGAGACGCGACTGGTCAACAAGCGACTGATGGCCTGCGCCTTGTTAGTCGGCGCCATTACCTGTGCTCTGGTGGTGCGCCTGTACGTCCTGCAGGTGGTGGAATTCGAGTATCACTCCACGATTTCCGAAAACAACCGTGTGCATGTGCTGCCGATCACGCCTACCCGTGGCTTGATCTATGACCGCAATGGCGTGGTCCTGGCGGACAACCGACCCAGCTACAACCTGACCATCACTCGCGAACGCGCCTCCGATGTCAACCAAGAGCTGGACGAAGTGGTCAACCTGCTGCACCTGCCGGCTGAAGACCGCACGCTGTTCGACAAGGCGATGAAACAGGCGCGGCACCCGTTTGTGCCGGTAACCTTGTTCTATGAACTGAGCGAGGAGCAGATCGCGGTGTTGGCGGTCAATGAGTTCCGCTTGCCGGGCATCGATGTCGAGCCGCAGTTTGTGCGCCATTATCCGTTGGGCGAACACTTCGCGCATTCAGTCGGCTATGTCGGACGGATCAACGAGAAAGAATCCAAGGTGCTGGATACGGTCGAGTATCGAGGCACCCAATCCATCGGCAAGACCGGGATCGAAAAATTCTACGAGTCGCAACTGCACGGTCATGTCGGTTACGAGGAAGTTGAAACCAATGCCCAGGGCCGCGTGTTGCGCGTACTCAAGCACACGGACCCGGTGCCCGGTGAAAACATCGTCCTGAGCCTGGACGTCAAGCTGCAGGAGGCCGCCGAGCACGCCTTGGGCGATCGTCGTGGCTCGGTGGTCGCGCTTGATCCGTCGACCGGTGAAGTGCTGGCCATGGTCAGCAACCCGAGTTTCGATCCCAACCTGTTCGTCACCGGCATCAGCTCCAGGGAATATTCGACGCTACGCGATTCCATTGACCGACCGCTGTTCAACCGCGTGCTGCGCGGGCTCTACGCGCCGGGCTCGACCATCAAGCCCGAAGTCGCGATTGCCGGGCTCGACGCCGGCATCGTCACGCCGCAGACCCGAGTCTTCGATCCGGGGTATTACCAACTCCCGGACTTCGATCACAAGTACCGCAACTGGAACCACAGCGGCGACGGTTGGGTGGACATGGACGCGGCGATCATGCGTTCCAACGACACCTACTTCTACGACCTCGCGCACAAGCTGGGCATCGATCGGCTGCATGACTACATGGCCATGTTCGGCCTCGGGGAAAAGGTCTCGCTGGACATGTTCGAAGAGTCTCCCGGCTTGATGCCGTCCCAGGCCTGGAAGCGCGCCACGCGTCGTCAGCCATGGTTCCCTGGTGAAACCGTGATCCTTGGCATCGGCCAAGGCTACATGCAGGTCACGCCGCTGCAACTGGCCCAGGCCACGGCGCTGATCGCCAACAAAGGCGTGTGGAACCGTCCGCACCTGGCCAGGACCGTGGACGGTGTCGCGCCCGTAGACGAGCATCCGATGCCGAACATCCTGCTCAAGGACCCGCGCGACTGGGAGCAGGTCAACCACGGCATGCAGATGGTCATGCACGATGCCCGCGGGATCGCCCGCGCGTCGGCAGCGGGGGCGCAATACCGTATTGCCGGCAAGAGTGGTACCGCGCAAGTGGTGGCGATCAAGCAGGGCGAGCGTTATAACCGCGAGAAAACCCGCGAGCGCAACCGCGACAATGCCCTGTTCGTCGGTTTCGCCCCGGCCGAACATCCGCAAATCGTGATTTCGGTGATGATCGAAAACGGCGAGGCCGGCGGTCGTGTCGCCGGCCCTGTTGTGCGGCAGATCATGGACGCCTGGCTACTTGATCAGGACGGTCATCTCAAGCCGCAATACGCAGTGCCGAGCAAGGTACCGGGCGATCCTCACGTCTGAATCCTGCGTTCGGCATGGATGATCCCATGCCACCATGCCTTCAAGATCGATCCTTTGTCAGGCCCTGTGTCGCGTTCTCTAATGTCGGAAAGCTGAGTGATCCAGGTCACGCTCCTCTGTAGGAGCGAGCCTGCTCGCGATGGACTTCCAGACAACGCGCACATCCAGGCAGGGCGCGGTATCGTTCACGTCCATCGCGAGCAAGCTTGCTCCTGCAATGGATTGCGTCCAGACCTGTAATCAGGTCGGCTGTCTTACGGCCGGCTCACTGGTGCAGGATGAACGTCGCCAGGCTGTGCAGATTCTCCGGGCTTAACTGCGCAAAAGGTGGCATCGGGATATCCCCCCATTTGCCGCTACCGCCGTGCGCAATGCTGGACGTAACCTTGGCTAGTGCCTGCGGGTCGTTGGCGTATTTGGCAGCCACATCTTTATAAGCCGGGCCGACGACCTTGTGATCGATCGCATGGCAGGACAGGCACGCGTTGTTCTGCAGCAAGGCCGTGGCGTCGACTTTTGCCACAGGGGCTGGCGTGGGTTGGCCCGCCGACGGATTCGAGGCGGCTTGCACATCGGCATCGCTCGCCTTTGCACTGCCGTACGTGGCCGCCAGGTAGGCGCCGATAATGGTCACGTCCTGATCGCTGATCGGCGCACCGTACACGTGTTGCATCTTGCCCGCTTCTGCCGTCCACTGCGCCAGGCTCATGCCCGGAGGCTGGAAGCTGATGTAATCGGCAGAATGGCAGGTGGAGCATTTCTGCTGGGCCAATGGGTAGCCGGGCAGCGCACTGGGTTTGAACGCAGCCGTTTCGGGCGGCAAGGTGATCGACAGTGGCGCTGCGCTGGCCATGCCAGCCAGGAAAATTTGCGCCGCGCACAGCCAGCGGGTCATGAATTTCATGGATTTCATGCAGCTCTCCTCAAGCGACGGTCACGTGGCTGGTTTCGATGACGTGGCGGCGGTAACCGGCAGGGTTCCAGTCGGCTTGCAGCGGTTGCGTCTCGCCCGCGCTGTTGCTGGCTCGTACCATCAACTGCGTGGCGCCCTTGCTGGTGAAGGTGATTGCCAGCGTCCACTCGCGGAAAGAGAAACGGCCAAGGTCCTGCCCGAGGGTGGCTTCACGCCAGACTTTTCCGCCGTCGATGGATATTTCCACCTTGTTGACCCCGGCACCGCCATCGAACGCAATGCCCTTGAGCACCACGCTTTTATTCAACGGCAACACATCGCCCTGCTTAACGCTGGTGATGAAGCTGCGCACCGGTAGCTTGGAGATCGGCCGGGTTTGCGTCGGCGTGGTGCCGGGGGCGATGCAGAAACAATCGTTATCCGGGACTCGATAACCTTTAGCCATGAAGAAGCCGTCGTAAACATGGTCGAGCACTTCGATCTCGCTCAGGTGCTTGACCCAGTACGTGCCGAAATAGCCGGGCACTACCAAACGTATCGGGTAACCGTTGAGGAAGGGCAGGTCGGTGCCGTTCATCGACCAGGCGATCATGGGTTCACCGTCCATGGCATGGCTGATGTCCAGTGCCTTGATGAATTCCGGCGTGCTTGGCAACACAGGCTTGTCGAGGCCGCGGAACGTCACTTGCCTGGCATCGTTTTTCACTCCGGCCTTTTTCAATACGGCCTTGAGCGGCACCCCTATCCAGCGTGCATTGCCCATCGAACCATTGCCCAACTGAGCACCAAATACGCGCGGCATCGAGAAACCTCGGCTGTTCCCCGAGCACTGATTGACGGCCACCACTTCTACCGGCTGCGCCAGAGCCTTGAGCTCTGCCAGGGACAGTGACAGCGGAGTGTCGACCGCACCCTTGACGGTCAGACGGTACGTATCCGGATCGATGCTGGTGGGGAAATTGGCCAGGTGATAACGCACGAAAAACGCGTCATTGGGCGTGATCGGCCCTTCGTTGAAGACTGCGAAAGGCGTCTCCAGGTGCGGTGGGCGAGTGGTCACCAGGGTCAACGGCCGTTTTTGCGGGTATTGCACCAGCGGCCGTGGACCCGCCGCGAAGGTCACTTCTTCGGCGGTTTCGCCGGTTGCCCTGGCGAAGCTGGCCAAGGGCGAGGCGGCCAAAGCCAGGGTGACAGCATCGCGTAGTACGCGTCGGCGGGTGAGCTTGCTGTTATCGAGAAAACTGAATTTCATTCTGCGCTCTCTTTGATTGTTTTTCTGAGATGCAACCGACAACCCCCGTCAGGGCTCAGAGGTATCGGGCTAGACGTGTCGCGTCACTGTTCGATGAGCAAACCAGTATCGTCACGCGCAGGTTGTCTGCTTCTCATTGGGCGTCAGGGAGTTAGCAATCGATGACAGTTTGGCAGCGCTGAGTCTTTCGGTGTCTGCTCCATGGCTATCGCGGGCAAGCCCGCTCCCACAGTGACCGAGTTGAGTCATAAACTTGGGAGCGACGCGAGCCTGTGGGAGTTGGATTGCCAGCGAAGAACGATGCCCCGGTCCACCTGCCGGAACACAAGTGCCCTACGGCACTTGCCATCGCCCTTACGTTAACGTAAAGATTGCTCCAGGGCGCCGACGTATGAAGGCGCAAGGGCGGACGACCCGGAGCGCTTGATGACGCTAATAAAAACAAACTCCCCCAAACTTCACCGCGAAGCCCGGCTGGCCCGGGAAAAACTGCATCTGGAAGGCGAAGTCCCGAACGGCGTCCTGCGCGCGGAAATCGATGCTTCCTGGCGGCGCAGCCTCAGCCATGGCGTGCATTTCAATGCCAAGCATGAGCTGGCGCTGGAATCGAGTGCCAGCGTCGACGTATTGCTGGCGAGCAATCGCCTGTTGATCGATGCAGCGTTACCGGCGATCGATTACCTGGCCGAACGCCAAGGCAAGGAAGGGCTGATCATCCTCGCCAACTCCGACGCCACCATCCTTGCCGTCGAAGGTCGCGCCGACCGCCTCAAGGGCAGTGGCCTGCAAGACATCACCCTCGGCGCCTGCTGGAGCGAAGCCGCGCGTGGCACCAACGCCCTGGGCACGGCACTGGTCGAAGCCCGACCAACCCTGATCGATTGCGGCGAACATTACCTGGATCGCCTCAGTGACTTTTCCTGCACGTCGGTGCCGATCCATTGCCCCCAGGGCGACATCCTCGGCGTCCTCGACCTGACCCGCGAAGGCCCGCTGGGCCGCGCCCATGACAGCACCGCGCTGCTGGCCATGGCCGTCAGCCAGATCGAGAGCCGCGTCTTCAACGCAAGCTATCCGGACGAAATCGTCCTGGCGTTCCACAGTCGCCGGCAGTACCTCGAGTCGCCATGGCAGGGCCTGCTGGCGGTAAGCCTGGGTGGGCAGATCCTTGCGGTCAGCGCACAGGCCTGTCAGTTGTTGCATGCCGAACGTTCAGTGCTGGTCGGTCGGCGCTGCGAAGAGTTTCTTGGCGTCGATGGCCTGCAATTGCTGGCACGTCTGCACCAGGGCGGCGTCGGCAGCCTGCAGACCGCCAAAGGCGAATTCTTCTACAAAACCCTGCGCGCGCCGCAACGTTCGATCAACGTCGGTAACCCGCCACGCAGCGTCGCCAAAACCGCCAAGGCGCAACCGGACCTGGAATCCCTGGCCGGCAGCAATGCCCGCTATGCCCGTGCCCTGCGCATGGCCCGACAAGGCCTGGCCAACCAGTTGCCGGTATTGCTCCTGGGGGAAACCGGCACCGGCAAGGAAGTCATTGCCCGCGCCCTGCACATGGCCGGTAGCCGCTGCGACAAACCCTTCGTCGCGGTCAACTGCGCGGCGATCCCCGAAGGCCTGATCGAGTCGGAACTGTTCGGCTACCGCGAGGGCGCGTTCACCGGATCGCGCCGCGGCGGCATGGTCGGACGACTGCAACAGGCTCACGGCGGCACCTTGTTCCTCGATGAAATCGGCGACATGCCGCTGGCCTTGCAGGCCCGCCTGCTGCGCGTACTGCAGGACCGCAAGGTCGCGCCACTGGGCGCCGGCGAAGAGCAGGACATCGACGTCGCGCTGATCTGCGCGACCCACCGCGACCTCAAGCGCCTGGTGCAGGACAAGCACTTTCGCGAGGACCTGTTCTACCGGGTCAACGGCATCAGCGTGATGCTCCCGGCGCTGCGCGAGCGCGAGGATTTCAGCGCGCTGGTCGGCCGACTGCTGGCCAGGCTCGATGCGCCGAACGTAGTCCTGCACGACGACTTGAACCGCTTGCTCGAGGGTTATCACTGGCCGGGCAACATCCGCCAGCTGGAGATGGTCCTGCGTACCGCGCTGGCCATGCGCGAACCGGGGGAGACCGTGCTCACCCTCGATCACTTGCCGGACAGCATGCTCGACGACCTCAACGCCGGCGAACGACCCCAGGCCGGCAGTATCCGGGAAAACCAACTGGAGATGATCCGCCAGTCCCTGGACAGCCACCAGGGCAACGTCTCGGCCGCTGCCGACGCCCTGGGCATCAGCCGCGCGACTTTGTATCGCAAGCTCAAGCAGCTGCGCCCGTGATGCAGCGCCTGATCGTGCGGCTGATCGACAGCCAGAACCCCGAGGCCCTGCAAGCCGCATTACGCTGGCTATACAGCTTTGTGCGCCCGCACCGTCTGGCGATTGCCGGGCTGCTGGGGCTGTCGGTTTGTGCCTCGGCGTTGGTGCTGGTGCAGCCGTGGCTGACCAAGTTGCTGATCGACGATGGCCTGCTGGCGCGCAATTTCCCGATGCTGGTGTTGATCGCCGGGTTGATGATCGTCGCGGGATTGCTGGGTACGGCGTTGTCGGGGATCAATCGTTACCTGCACACGCGCTTGTCCGGGCGCATGCTGTTCGCCCTGCGCGATGACCTGTATCGGCATTTGCAGACCCTGTCACCGAGCTTCTACGGCCAGCGGCGCATCGGTGACCTGATGTCGCGTCTCGATGGCGACGTGGCGGAGATCCAGCGCTTTGCCGTGGATTCATTATTCTCGGCGGTGTCCAGCGTGATCGGCCTGGTGGTGGCCGTGGCCATGCTGCTGACGCTGTCGTGGAAACTGTCGCTGCTGGCGCTGGTGCTGATTCCCCTCGACGTGCTGTGGCTGCGCTGGATGCGGCGCAAGGTCGAGCGCGATGTGCGGCAGTTGCGTGAGCGCTCGGCGGACATGTCCTCGTTCATGGTCGAGACGCTGCCGGTGATGAAGTTCATCCAGTCTGCCGGCCAGCAACAGCGCGAGGCGCGACGACTGGAGAGCCTGGGCCAGGGCTACATGAGCCAGTTGCTGCGCCTGCAGGTCACCGAGTTTTTCACCCAGGCCGTGCCGGGCACGCTGACCTCGCTGTCGCGCGCCTGTGCGTTCCTGATTGGCGGGTATTGGGTCGTGCAGGGCACTTGGCAATTGGGCGCATTGATCGCGTTTTCCACTTACCTGGGCATGGCCGTCGGGCCGGTCCAGAGTCTGCTGGGGCTTTATGTGGCGATTCAGCGCATGACCGTCAGCCTCGGGCGGGTGATGGAGTTGCGCGGCGAGGGAGCCACCGTACTCACCCCCGAAACACCGAAAACGATGCCGGGTTCTGGCGAGCTGCGCTTCGATGACGTGCACTTCAGTCATCCCGGTCGCCCGACCACCCTGCGAGGCATTGAGGCGCGGATTCCCTACGGTTTGAAAGTCGCCCTGAGCGGCGGCTCCGGGGTTGGCAAATCGACCCTGATCGATCTGCTGCAACGCCACCACGACCCGCAGTCCGGGCGGGTGCTGCTGGGGGACGTGGATGTGCGCGAACTCGACCTGTTCGAGTTGCGCCGGCGCATTGCCGTGGTCAGCCAGGACATCGTGCTGTTTCGCGGCAGCCTGGCCGACAACCTGGCCTACGCCGTGCCCGACGCCAGCCGTGAAGCGATCGCCGACGTTGCGCGGCTGGCGCAACTCGACAGCCTGATCGCAACCTTGCCCGAAGGCCTCGACAGTCCGTTGGGGGAGCGCGGCCAGCAGTTGTCCGGCGGGCAGAAACAACGCATCGCCATTGCCCGCGCCCTGTTGCAGGACCCACTGATCCTGGTGCTCGACGAGGCCACCTCGGCGGTGGACGAAGCCACCGAGCGCGAAGTGATCGAAGCCATCGACCGCCTTTTTGCCGGGCGCACGCGCATCCTGATCAGCCATCGTCCTTCGACCCTGGCCGATGCCGATTTGCGCTTTGAATTGCACGACGGCGTACTGGTGTCGAAAACGCTGTTGCATGAGGCCTGAGCCTTATGAATCCTGAGCTGCGCATTGGTGTGGTGGACAGCGGTCACTCGACCGCGCAACGGGTGCAGGTCGTCGCCGGGCGGCGTTTTTCCCTGATGGAAGACGGGCTGAGCGAAAGCGACTTGCGTGATGATCCGTTGGGCCATGGCAGCGCTGTGATCGAAGCCATCGGCCGGCGTGCACCCTCGGCACTGTTTTGCGTGGCGCAAGTATTCGACCGACGCGGGGTGACCAGCGCCTTGCAGATCGCCACGGCCATCGACTGGCTGGTGGCGCAGGACGTGCGCTTGATCAATCTGAGCCTGGGTTTGCGCCAGGATCGCAACCTGTTGCGGGCTGCTTGCGCATTGGCGGTGGGCCAGGGCGTATTGCTGTGCGCGTCCAGCCCGGCCCAGGGTGAAGGGGTGTTTCCGGCGAATTATCCACAGGTGCTGCGGGTGACCGGCGATGCGCGCTGCGCCGAACTCGAATGGTCATGGCTCGACAGTGCCCAGGCGGATTTCGGCGCGTGCGTGCACGGTACTTATCCGGGGCAGTCCGGCGCCAGTCTCGGTTGCGCGGCGTTGAGCGGGCACATTGCGGCATTCCTGGTGGCGAATCCCGACGCCAGCAATGAACAGGTCGTCGAATATCTGCGCCACAACGCCCGTTACCGTGGCCCTGAACGGCGTATCGGGCCATGACCGCGATCGTCATCCTGGGCGCCGGGCCCGCGGGCGCGGCAGTAGCACTGGGGCTGCGACGACTGGGGTATGCCGTTACGCTGGTCAGCGAATGGCGGCGTTTTTCCGCCCTTGAAGGTGTTTCCCAGCGGGTGCTGGAGGCGTTGCGCGGCGCCGGACTGCAACAGGCGCTGGCGCAGGCGACGTTGCCCTCTCAACGGCAGGTGAACTGGAACGGCCAGCAGCACGCGCAGAACGTCGAGTTCCTGCTCGACCGTCCGACCTTTGACTGCGGCCTGCGCGAAGCCTTGCGCCTGGCCGGTGTTGAGCTGATCGAGGGTCGGGTGTTAGCGGTCCAGGCAGTCGCCAGTGGTCATCGAATCGAGATTGACGGTGGCCAGGCAGTGATTGCGGACTTTCTGGTGGAAGCCCGTGGCCGCCAGGCGCCCGCCCTGGGCAAAGGCTTGCGTGGGCCGGAGACGGTCAGCCTGCTCAATCGCTGGCAGGGCACGCCGGGCAACACCGCCAGCGCCGTGGAAAGCCTTGAGGATGGCTGGGCATGGATGGCGCGGCGGGCCGACGGCCAGTGTTATTGGCAATGGACGGTGGATGTGGCCAGCGCCGCTCTGCCGGGCAAGGCACAACTGCTCGAGTACTGTCGACAGCGGCGCCAGGCATCGTCGCTCGCCCAGGCGTTTTTCGCTGCCGACCCCGAGGTTGATTTGCAGTTGCATGCCCGCAGCAGCACGGCGATTCTCAGCCCGCAGGTGTGCGGCGACAATTGGATTCGGGTCGGTGATGCGGCGATGGCGGTCGACCCGTTGTCGGGCAACGGCATCTTCCAATCCCTGTCCTCTGCGTTGCAGGCGCCGACGGTGATCAACACCTTGTTGCGCAAACCCGAACGAGCGGCGCTGGCCCGGCGTTTTCATCAACAGCGGGTGGAGCAGCTGTTTCTCCGGTTTGCGCGGATAGGTCGGGATTTTTATGCCGATGAACAGCGTTGGGTCGATCAGCCGTTCTGGCAGGCGCGGCGGCACTGGCCGGATGCCGAGGTGGCCCATGCCGAGGCGGATTTCAATGCACTGCGGATCGAGCGGGCGCCGGTGCTGCGTAACGGGTTTGTCGATGAGGCCGAGGTGGTGATCACGGCGGATCAACCGTTGGGGATCTGGCATGTGCAGGGGGTGGAGTTGGCGCCGTTGGTGCGGCAGTTGCGGACCGAGCCTGCCGAACAAGCGCTGGCTGGATTGACTGTAGAGCAGGGGAGGATGGTCAGGAGTTGGTTGTTGGCTCAGGGTTTCAAACCAGCGCACTGATCGTTCCCACGCTCTGCGTGGGAATGCCGCCAGGGACGCTCCGCGTTCCGCTTCTGGAGGTGACGCAGAGCGTCACAGGATGCATTCCTTTGCTGCGCGTGGGAACGATCAGTGGGTCAGAGCTTGATCAACACCGACTTCAACTCGGTGTAATGCTCGATCGCCGCATACCCCATCTCTCGCCCCACCCCCGACATCTTGTAGCCACCAAAGGGCAGCGCCGGGTCCAGGGCGCTGTGGCAGTTGACCCACACTGAACCGGACTTGATCCGTGGGATCATCCGGTGCACCGCCGCCAGGTCATTGGACCAGATGCTCGCGCCCAATCCATAAGGGCTGTCATTGGCCATGCGCAGGGCATCGGCTTCGTCATCGAAGGGAATTGCCACCAACACCGGGCCGAAGATTTCCTCCTGCACCAGCGAATGCTTTTGATCGACGTCGACGATCACCGTCGGCTTGACGAAAAAGCCCGGCCCGAACTGCTCGCCACCGCAGGCGATGGTCGCGCCGCTTTCACGGCCCTTTTCTATGTAGCCGTAGACCCGCGCCTGTTGCCGTGCCGAGATCAACGGCCCCATTTCCACGCTCGGGTCCAGGCCGTTACCCAGTTTCATGGCGTTGGCGATATCGCTGATGTCCGCCACCACATTGTCAAAATGCTTGCGCTGCACATACAGACGCGAGCCTGCGCAGCAGACCTGGCCCTGGTTGAAGAAGATCGCGCTGGCGGCACCGGCTGCGGCGGTTTTCAGGTCGGCATCGGCCATCACGATCGTTGGCGACTTGCCGCCCAGCTCCAGGGTCACCCGGGTCATGGAATCCATGGCGATCTTGCCGATCTGCTTGCCCACGGCGGTGGAGCCGGTGAAGGTCAGCTTGTCCACCAACGGGTTGTGAGTCAGCGCGGAGCCTGCGGTGATGCCGGTGCCGGTGACCACGTTGAACACGCCCTCGGGGTAACCCGCCTCGAGCACAAGCTCGGCGAGCTTCAGCGCGGTGAGCGGGGTTTCGTCGGCGGGTTTGAGCACCACGGTGCAGCCGGTGGCCAGGGCCGGGCCGAGTTTCCAGCAGGCCAGCAACAGCGGGAAGTTCCAGGCGACGATGGCGCCGACCACGCCCACCGCTTCGCGGCGGATGAAACTGTGGAACTGGTCGTTGGGCATCAGCGGCGCCGACACGTCGACCGTGGAGCCTTCGATCTTGGTCGCCCAACCGGCCATGTAGCGCAGGAAATCGATGGCCAACTGCACGTCCATCACTTGCGCCACCGCCGCGCTTTTGCCGTTGTTCAGGCATTCCAGCTGCGCCAGGAGCTCGGCATCGCGCTGCATCAGGTCGGCCAGTTTCCACAACAGATTCTGCCTCTCCCGTGGGCGAGTGCGGGTCCAGGCCGAATCATCGAACGCCTGGCGGGCGGCGAGGACGGCGCGGTCGACGTCTTCCGGTGTGGCCCGTGGCACCACACACAGCACTTCGCCGGTGGCGGGGTTGTGCAGTGGCATGGTCTGGCCGTCGGCGGCCTCGACCCAGTCGCCACCGATGAGCATGCGCGGGGCGCGCTGGATAAATGCCGAAGTGGCGGGAAGCAGGTTGGGAAGCGACATGATGAAACCTCGTCTTGTTCGTGTGGCGAGGTCTTTCGCAATGGCTGTGCCAGTTGTGTTTATTTGGGTGAAACATCGATTTGGTGGGGCTTGCGGGTTATTGACCAATGAAAAGGAGGTGAGCTGACGTCGCAAATTGCGACGCAGTGAGACATGCGAAGATCAAAAGATCGCAGCCTGCGGCAGCTCCTACAGGTGTATGCCGATTCCCGTGTAGGAGCTGCCGCAGGCTGCGATCTTTTGATCTTGATCCTATGCTTGTCTCAGAGTGCAACAGATGTCGCGATATTAGACGCGGGACGTCAGGTTTAGCAGTCGTCAATCACCCTGTATTTAACCTAAGCAATTGATAAAAAACACGATTCACAAGCTGGCACGCTCCGTGTATTGCTCATCGCAGACGTTTCTCCTGCCACCGTCAGCGGCTTGCCGCCGGCGGCAGAAACCCAAAAAACGATAAGCCACAAAAATAAGAAAGCACCGTGCGAGGTTCGACGTTGATGAAGAGAAAACTCCGTTCAGGCATGAGCGCCAGTCTGCTGGCCATCGCAGCTTGCGTGGCCCTGCATTCGCCTCACAGCCTGGCAGCCCGCGACGCCCAGACCATCCTCAAGGAAACCTGTCAGGGCTGTCATACCCCCGAAGCCGATAACGCCCTGAGCCGCATCAGCCACCAGCGCAAGACGCCGGAAGGCTGGCTGATGAGCATTGCGCGCATGCAGACCATGCACGGTTTGCAGATCAGCGATGAAGATCGTCGCACCCTGGTCAAGTACCTGGCCGACACCCAAGGCCTGGCTCCGAGCGAGACCGACGGCGTGCGTTATGCCTTGGAGCGTCGGCTCAACACGGTCGAGCAGTTCGACGACCAGACCAGCCAGATGTGCGGCCGCTGCCACTCCGGTGCGCGGGTGGCCCTGCAACGGCGTCCGGCCCAGGAGTGGGAACGCCTGGTGAACTTCCACCTTGGCCAATGGCCGTCCCTGGAGTACCAGGCACTGTCGCGCGACCGCGACTGGTTCGACCTGGCGCGCAAAGAGATGGTGCCGCTGCTGGCCAAGCGTTATCCGCTGGACAACCCGGCCTGGAAAAAATGGCAAAGCGCCGCGCCAAAAGCCGAAGCCCTGGTGGGTGACTGGAGCTTCAGCGGTCACTTGCCGGGCAAAGGCGAACTGGCCGGCGTGATGGGCGTGACCGCCGATGGCAGTGATACCTTCAAGGTCAGCGTCAAAGGCCAATACGCCGACGGCACGCCGTTCAACGGTGACGGCAGCGCGATTCTCTATACCGGCTACGAATGGCGCGGCAACGTCAGTATCGATGGCGTGACCATGCGCCAGGTGTTCGCCGTCCAGGGCAACGCCATGCAGGGCCGGATGTTCGAGGCCGAGCACGACGAGCGCGGCCTGGATTTCGTCGCGGCCAAGCAGGGTTCCCAGCGTTTGCTGGCGGTGCAGCCGGGCTATGTGAAGGCCGGCAGCGAAAGCGAAGTCACCCTGATCGGCAGCGGCCTGGACGGCAAGCCGAACTTCGGCAAAGGCGTGGAAGTGCTCGAAGTCATCGAGCAGAGCCCGCAGCGGATCAAGGTCAAGCTCAAGGCCGCCGCCAATGCGCAACCGGGGCTGCGCGCGGTCACCGTTGGTACGCTCATGGGCCCGAGCCTGTCGGTCTACAGCAAGATCGACCAGGTCAAGGTGGTGCCCGAGTTCTCAGTGGCGCGGATCGGCGACGGCGGTGGTTCGACGCCGAAAGTCCAGGGCCGTTTCGACGCCGAAGCCTGGGGCAAGGGCGCCGATGGCAAGCCGTATCGCATCGGCGTATTCCCGGCGCAGTGGAAGGTCGAAGCCTTCGACGACCGCGCCAGGGAAGACGAAGACGTCAAGTTCGCCGGCACCATGCAGGCCGACACCGGTGTGTTCACCCCGGGCGATGCCGGGCCGAACCCGGCCCGCAAGATGTCCACCAACAATGCCGGCAACCTCAAGGTGATCGCCGCCGTCGACGACGCAGGGACCTCCCTGACCGGCGAAGGCCACATGATCGTGACCGTGCAACGCTGGAACAATCCACCCATTCCATGAGTGGTGCTGATCGACAGCGATTCAGACACTTTTCGGAATGACCGCACGCCCCGCCACGCGGGGTCTGCACAGGAGGTTTGCAATGGGCGCTATCTTGAATCTGGTCGAACGCAACCTGCACGAAGTGCAGGTCGATGCCGACCGCATGCTGTTTCACATCCCCAGCAGTTCGCTGTTCGCCAGCGATGAACTGACGGGCACCATCATCGATACCCTGCGCGGTCCGGGTTGTACTTCGGACGACCTGATCCAGCGTCTTGCCGCGCGTTTCAATGGCGAGGAGATCACCGAGACCCTGCGTGAGCTGATGGCCCTGGAACTGGTCAGCGACGGCTCGCCACTGACGCCGGACATCGCCACCAAACGGGTCGAGCGCACGGCGATCAATACCGTGGTACTCAACGTCAACACCGGCTGCAACCTGAGCTGCACCTACTGCTACAAGGAAGACCTCGACAAGCCGTCGGCCGGCAAGAAAATGGACGTCGAGACCGCCATCGCCTCGGTGGAAATGCTGCTGCGCGAATCGCCGGATGAAGAGCGTTTCACGGTGGTTTTCTTTGGCGGCGAGCCATTGAGCAATCGCAAGCTGATCGAGTACATGGTCGATTACTGTGAAAAGCGTTTTCGCGAAGCCGGCAAGTTCGTCGAGTTCGTCATGACCACCAACGCCACGCTGCTCACCGAAGAGACCGTGGACTATCTCAATGCCCACCGCTTTGGCTTGTCAGTGAGCATCGACGGGCCGAAAACCGTGCACGACCGCAACCGCATCACCGTGGGCGGGCAGGGCACCTACGACGTGGTGCGGCGCAAGGCCGAGATGCTGCTGTCGCGCTATAACAGCCGTCCGGTGGGCGCGCGGGTGACCTTGACCACCGGTGTTACCGACGTCGAAACCATCTGGGATCACCTGTTCAACGAACTGGGGTTTTCTGAAGTCGGGTTTGCCCCGGTGACGTCGGGCGATATCAGCAGCTTCAACCTCACCAGCGACGAGCTGATCGAAGTCTTCGCCAGCATGAAACGCCTCGGTCGACGTTATCTGGAAGCGGCACTGGAGCACCGCAACATCGGTTTCTCCAACCTGCACCAGCTGATCACCGACATCCACGAAGGCCACAAGAAAGCCCTGCCATGCGGCGCGGGCCTGAAGATGCTGGCGGTGGATCACAAGGGCGAACTGAACCTGTGCCACCGTTTTACCGGTTCGAGCCTGCCAACCTTCGGCAACGTGCACAGCGGTGTGAAACAGGTGGAACTGAACGACTTCCTGTCCCAGCGCCTGGACCGCACCAACACCGGCTGCGAAGACTGCCAGATCCGCAACCTGTGCTCCGGCGGCTGCTACCACGAGAGCTACGCCCGCTACGGCGATCCGACGCACCCGACCTATCACTACTGCGAACTGATGCGTGACTGGGTCGACTTCGGCATCGAGGTCTACACCCGGATCATGGCCAATAACCCTGCGTTCATCAGCAGCTACATCACTCCGCGCAAGGCTCACTGATATGAAACATCTCAAGGCAATCAATAACAAAGCGTTGAAGCTGGATCAGGCCGCGGATGAAAACCGCATTGAAGAAGTGGTGGCGATGAGCTCCGTGGCGGGCTGTGCGTCGACCACCGACCCGGGCTGGGAAATCGATGCGTTTGGCGGTGTGTCGTCGCTCTGCCAGCCGATGGAAGCCGACCTGTATGGCTGTTCCGACCCGTGCTGGTGGCCGGCCCAGGTGCCGGACATGATGAGCACCTACCCGGACTGGAACAAGGATGCCCAGGCGTCCAACGAAAACTGGCGCAACCTCGGCACTGTCTTCCCGAAAGACAAGTGATCAGATAATAAGAAGGATTCCAGCATGCACAGCATCAACGCCTGCGGCCTGGCCGCTTTCGCCCTCCTGAGCACCTGCGCGCTCAGTGTCCTGGCCGATGAAAACACCGCATTGCAAGACGGTCACGAGTACATGGTGACCACCAACTACCCGAACAACCTGCACCTGATCGACCTGGCCACCGACACCTTGTACAAGACCTGCAAGATGCCGGACGCCTTCGGTCCCGGCACCGTGCAGCTGTCGCCTGATCGCAAGACCGCCTATGTGCTGAACAATCACTATGCGGATGTCTATGGCGTCGAGCTGGACAGCTGCAAGCAGGTGTTCCACGCCAGCATCACCCAGAAACCCGGGGAGAAAGCCAAATCTATGTTTGCCTTCACCGTCAGCCATGACGGCAAGGAGCTGTACACCATCGCCAACCCGACGCTGATGATGAACGATCGCTACGAAGTGCAGCAGCCCCGGCTCGACGTGTACAAGACTGACGCCGGCATGGACGCCAAGCCTGTGCGCAGTTTCCCTGCGCCGCGCCAGCTCACCATCATGCAGAGCGGTGACGACGGCACGCTGTACGTCGCCGGGGCGGATGTCTACAAGGTCAATGTGCAAACCGGCAAGTTCGACGTGTTGATCCCCAGCCGTCACTGGAAACGCCCGAACTACAGTGCGCCCGACGTGCTCTACGTGTGGAACCAGCAAACCTACCGGCATGATTTCTCGCTGCTCTACACCGCGGCGAAATTCAAGGACAAGAAGCAGGACCCGGCCACCGCCGAATACCTGTACGGCCTGTTCAGTGTCGACCTGAAGACCGGCAAGACCGAAACCACCGACTTCGGGCCCCTGACGGAAATCTACTTCAGCGGCATGCGTTCACCGAAGGATCCGAACCTGATGTTTGGCGTGCTCAACCGCTTGGCCAAGTACGACATCAAGGAAAAGAAGATGCTCCAGGCGGCGACGCTTGATCACTCCTACTACTGCATTTCCTTCAACAAGGAAGGCAGCAAGATCTATCTGGCCGGGACGTTCAACGATGTGGCGATCTTCGATGCCGACAGCTTGAAGCAGGTGGGCAAGATCAAGTTGCCGGGTGGGGATATGGCGATCACCACGGCGCAGATTTTTGTGCGGTAATTGCCGACGCCTTCGCGAGCAGGCTCGCTCCCACAGTTGACCGAGTTCTTTCAGTAGGAACGCGATCAAAATGTGGGAGCGAGCCTGCTCGCGAAGAGGCCTTCAGCTTCACCATAAGTTCAAACCCCCGGCACCGGACACCCCAAATCCCCCTCCTGGCACTTCAGGTAAGTCTTGAACGTCTCCACCCGCGCCTTGGTCGATTCGGTCACGCAATTGCTGTAGATCAGCGGATAAACACTCCCACCCTCCACCCCGGAAGCCGAAAACTTGCACTCGGCATCGCGAAACGCAATCCACGAACGTTGTGCGCCCACCAGCAGCTTCTTGCTGTCGGGGTTACCCTTCAAACGTGTGGTGATCTGCTGGTAAAGCGCATTCAACTCCTTGTCAGCCGAGGCATGCTGCTGCGCTGCACACTGGTTCATCGTGGCCTGGTCGCTGGCGTTATCGCAGTCCAGGGCCTGGGCCAGGGGAGTGAACAGCAAAGGTGTGAGTGCCAGAAGAAAGCGTGAGTACATGCAGGAGGCTCGCTGTGACAGGGGAATTTGCGCCAGTGTAGCGATGCAAAGACGACGATTTCGACAACTGACAGCGGATGGATACAACTTTCGGGCTGGACTTGTGGTCTTAGAGGCCTACTGTTGTTCATTACAGGAGGTGACGTATGAAACCAGTACCCAATAGTTTTGAACGCAAAATCATGCTCAAGTCGCCCCGCGCCCATGTATGGCGTGCCTTGGTCGATGCCGAGGCGTTCGGTCAATGGTTTGGCGTTGCGCTCGAAGGCAGGCGGTTCATCGCCGGCGAGTGGACGCAGGGGCAGGTTACGTATCCCGGTTATGAACATGTGTTGTGGAACGTGCTGGTCGAGCGGGTCGAGCCCCAGCAATTGTTTTCCTTTCGCTGGCACCCCTACGCGGTCAATCCCAGGATCGACTACTCCCAGGAGCCCACCACGCTGGTCAAATTCGAACTGCAGGATTATGAAGACGGCACCTTGCTCAAGGTGTCCGAATCAGGTTTCGCTCACATTCCCGACGTACGCCAGAAGGAGGCGTATTACATGGACAGCCGTGGCTGGGAAGAGCAATTGAGCCGACTCGAACAATTCCTCTCCGAAAACGCCAAGGCCCGCGAGCGTGGGAGTGAGTGATGGCAGTACAGCTATAGCGAATGTCTTACACGCGGTTACAACTATGTCGTCTGTTACATATTGGATCCGATGCGTATTCTAGCCCCATCCACTGAGGTACAGGGAGTGCTCTCAGGATCATGGATGATCGGCCATTGGCAAGGAATGCTGACGACAGGGAGTTGTAATGGTCTTGGAAGAACCCGCTTCGGCGGGTTTTTTTATGGGCGTCAGAAAAACCTGGCTGCTCGAACCGCAGTTCTCGCAGTCAGGATTTCCTTGTCAGCCGAGTTTCGCCGCCGCCCGCTCGGTGATTTGCGCTCGCAGTTTCAATGACCCGGCGGCCCGTTGGCGAGCTTGCGCCAGTACGCGCGCGGGCGCCGTTTGCGGGCTACCCGCCTGGAATGGCGGCGCAGGGGCATATTCCAGCTGCAGTTGCACCAGCTCGGCGGTGTCCTGATCGAACAGCTCTGCCGCCAGGGTCAGGGCAAAATCAATGCCTGCGGTTATTCCCCCGCCGGTCAGCAGATTACCGTCGCGCACCACCCGATCCGCCACCGCAATCGCTCCCAGTGGCGCCAGCAACTCGTGATACGCCCAGTGGGTGGTGGCGCGCTTGCCCTTGAGCAGCCCCGCCGCACCGAGCACCAGCGCCCCGGTGCAAACCGACGTCACATACCGTGCGTTGGCGGCCTGGGCCTTGATGAACGCCAGGGTTGGCTCATCCTCCATCAACGGCCCGACCCCGCTGCCACCGGGTACGCAAATCACATCCAGCGCCGGGCAGTCGTCAAAGGTAACGGTCGGTTTGAGCATCAGTCCGGTGCTGGCGGTGATGGGCATCAGGTCCTTCCAGATCAGATGCACCTTCACATCCGGTAGAGACGCCAGAACGTCGTACGGGCCGGTAAGGTCGAGTTGCTGCACCTGTGGAAACAACAGAAAACCGATCTGCAAGGTCATGGTGTATTTCTCCTGAAGTGGGTGGACGCCTTTACTGTAGGGGGCTAGGATTTGGCGTATCCGCCAATCACCCCACGAATTACGCCAGCATGTCGAAAACCGTTCATGTGCTCGCCTTCGCCAATGTGCAAGTGCTTGATGTCACCGGGCCGTTGCAGGTGTTCGCGTCCGCCAATGACATCGCCCGCCAGCAAGGCTCACCGCCCCCTTATGCGCCGACGGTGATAACCGGTGGCGGCGGGGCGGTAATGTCGTCGGCGGGCCTGGCGTTGCTGGCCGAGCCTTTACCCGAGCAGGGCAGCGACACCTTGATCATCGCCGGCGGCTGGGGCGTCTATGCGGCGGCACAAGACCCTTCACTGGTCAGTTGGGTACGCGAACACGCGGCAAAGTGCCGGCGAGTGGCATCGGTGTGCACCGGGGCGTTTTTGCTGGCGGCCAGCGGCTGGCTCGATGGCCGGCGCGTGGTCACCCACTGGACCCGTTGCGAACAGTTGGCGCAACAACACCCACGCCTGCAGGTCGAGCCCAATCCGATCTTTATCAATGACGGCCCGGTCTGGACCTCTGCCGGCGTCACCGCCGGTATCGACCTGGCGTTGGCGATGGTCGAAGCCGACCTTGGCCGGACCATGGCCTTGGACGTCGCCCGGCAATTGGTGGTGTTCCTGAAACGCCCTGGCGGCCAATCGCAATTCAGCGTGACCTTGTCTTTGCAGAAAGAAGGCAATCGTTTCGACGAACTTCATGCCTGGATCAGCGAAAACCTCAGCAAGGACCTGGGCATTCCAACCCTGGCCAACCAGGCCGGCATGAGCGAACGCAGCTTCGTGCGCCACTACCGCGCCGACACCGGCCAAACCCCGGCCCGGGCCATCGAACAGATCCGCGTCGAAACCGCACGACGCCTGCTCAGCGATACCGGCGTGCCCATCAAGCGGGTGGCCGTGCAATGCGGATTCGGCAGCGAAGAAACCCTGCGCCGCAGTTTTCTGCGGGCCATCGGGGTGACTCCGCAGGCTTATCGCGAGCGGTTTTCGGTCAGTGCCGCAGCAGATCCAGTAGTGCCTTGAGTGTCAGCTTGATCACTCATTCGTTTCCGCTATCTGGTTGAAATACTTGGTCCGATCCGGTGTAAACATCACGACCATTTTCGTGCGTGAACAGGTCAGCACGCGCTCTTCGCCCAGATCCACATCCAGATCTTCCCCGCGCAAGCCCTGCCATTGGGCGAGGTATTTGAGGGAGCCGTATTTCTCCAGCTTCTTCAGGCTGCGATTGACGCCACCTTTCCAGCCCAGCACTGGCAGTTCGCCGGCCAGGCATTGCTGGGCGACGTCGGGGAAGCGGGCAGCGCGCTGGCGGCCGACTTCCCAGCATTTGATCAGGCCCTTGTCGTGGGCTTCCCACAGTTCGTTTCGGTTCAGGCCGGTTCGAAGGGGGAGGTCGATGCTGCGGTGGATGCGTTGGGACATTCTTTTTCCTTGAATTCGGGTTTTGTTGGACAGCTCCGCTGTGCCCGTTGATTGGGGATGTTAGGTGGGGTTGTAGCGCCTGGCAACAAGGTATTTCCGGGTGTTTTGTTTAAAAAATGTCGGACGCCGGCCTACACAAAACCGTTGCCGGACGTCGGATCTGTAGGAGCCAGGCTTGCCGGCGAAAGCAATTTCAAGGACGCCTTTACCGGCATGTCTGGCTCCTACAGGTAGTATTCAAGGCTGCCAAAAACCCTTCTCGCCGCTGAGCTTGCGATCCAGAAAACACGCCGCGCTGATCAACGCCAGGTGCGTCAGGGCCTGTGGCGTGTTGCCCATGTGCCGTCCCCGGCTGTCGAATTCTTCGGCGTACAGTCCCAGCGGGTTGGCGTAGCGCAACAGTTGCTCGAACTCCAGATGGGCCTTTTCCACGTGGCCGGCCCGGGCCAGGCATTCGACGTACCAGAATGAACAGGCGGCGAATGCGCCTTCGGTGCCGGGCAGGCCGTCGATGTGTTGATCGTCATTGTGGTAGCGGTAGACCATGCCGTCGCGCACCAGGTTTTTCTCGATGGCCTCAAGGGTCGCGAGCCAGCGCGGGTCCTTGGCGCTGACGAAACGCACCAGCGGCATCAGCAGCATCGCGCCGTCGAGACCGGTGCCGCCGATGTGCTGCACGAAGTGCCCGCGTTCGTCGTTCCAGAAGTTTTGCCAGATGTCTGTGTAGATATCCTGGCGTGTCTGGTCCCAGCGGGCGAATGGCGCGGGCAACGAGCGTTTCGAGGCGAGACGGATCGCCCGGTCCAAGG
Source organism: Pseudomonas sp. G5(2012) (assembly GCF_000408945.1). NCBI lineage: Bacteria > Pseudomonadati > Pseudomonadota > Gammaproteobacteria > Pseudomonadales > Pseudomonadaceae > Pseudomonas > Pseudomonas sp. G5(2012). Next base: position 75,127 of record NZ_APIO01000008.1, on the reverse strand, counting down.
CGACCCAGCACATCAGTCGCGAGTGCAGGAAGTGGTGCTGTTCGCCGCGCATTTCCCAGATGCCGACGTCCTCCTGCTGCCAGGTTTCGCACACTTGATCGACGACTTCCACGGTGTGCTTCCAGCCTTCGTGGGAAATGGCTTCGCCGTATTTGTTGACCAGGTACACCGCGTCCAGCAGTTCGCCGAAGATATCCAGCTGGACCTGCGCATACGCCAGGTTGCCGATGCGCACGGGAGTGGCGCCGCCGTGGCCGGACAGGTGCGAGAGTTCGATTTCCGGCAGTTCCTGTCGGCCGTCGATGCCATACAGGATATTGAGTTTCATCGGTTTGCCGCGACAGTCGCTGACCCGCCCGCGCAACCAGCGCATATAGGCGTTGGCCTCTTCGGTGAAGCCCAGGCGCATGAAGGCATAGACGGTGAAGGATGCGTCGCGGATCCAGGTGTAGCGGTAATCCCAGTTGCGTTCTCCGCCGAGGGTTTCAGGTAGGCCAAAGGTCGCCGCGGCGAGGATCGCGCCGTGTTTGCGCGAGGTCAAAAGCTTCATCGCCAGGGCCGAGCGGTTGACCATTTCCCGCCAGCGGCCGCGGTAGTTGGAGAGGCCGATCCAGTCGCGCCAGAACTTCAGCGTGCGTTCCAGGCATAGCGTTGTCGCCCCTTCCTTGAAGCGCGGATCGTCAACGGCACCCAGCAGGAACTCCGCGGTCTGGTCCTGCTTGAGGGTGAAATCGGCGACGGCTGCCTGCCCGTCAATGCGCAATGGCTGATCCGCCGCCAGGCGCAGGGACGGCTGGTCGGTGGCTTCGAAGATTACGTCCTGTTGATCCAGGCGGGCGAGGGTGTGGGCTCGCGCGTAGTCGTGGCGCACGGCGCAGTGCAGGTGAAACGTCGCTTGGCCGCTGACCACCCGAACCCGACGCATCAGCAGTGGCAGGTTGTCTTCGGTGTCGCCGATCGGCAACAGGTCGGTGATTTCCACTACGGCTTGATCACTGAGCCAGCGGGTTTGCAGCACGTTGGTATCGGGCAGGTAGATTTGCTCGCGGCGAGCATCCGGCAAGTCCGGGGACAGCTGGAAAATACCGGCCTCGGGCGTGTCCAGCAGCGAACAGAAAATAGACGGGCTGTCGAATTCCGGCCAGCAGAAAAAATCCACGCTGCCCTTGTCATTGACCAGCGCGGCGCTGCGCATGTCGCCGATGATGCCGTGGGCGTCGATGGGGCTTTGTCGTTCGGGGTGATGGTCGGGCATTGGCGCGGGGCTCCGGGTTACATCGAGGACCTTAATAGCTGACTGGTTTGAGCGGTGGAGAGTTCATTAGTCTGGAGCAGTGAGGTGGCTTTGCCGGCCCCTTCGCGAGCAAGCCCGCTCCCACAATGGACGGTGTGCACAGGTCAAATGTGGGAGCGAGTCTGCTCGCGAAGGGGGCTTCACATTCAACCAACAATTCGGCCCTTTCCCAGCTACCAGCCTTGTGGCAACTTGCAGGCCCTAATCGAGGCTGGCCCCCATGGCAAACCCCTACCGCGAACTGTTCAATGCCCCCGGCGCCCGAGCTTTCGTGCTGGCCGGGATGATCGCGCGCATGCCGATTTCCATGACCGGCATCGGCCTGATCACCATGCTGTCGCAGTTGCAGGGCGGCTATGGCCTGGCCGGGGCGGTGGCGGCGACCTTTGCCCTGGCCACGGCATTTTGTGCGCCGCAGGTGTCGCGGCTGGTGGATCGGTTCGGCCAGCGCCGGATCCTGCCGGTATCGGCGCTGATCGGGGGCGGCGCATTGTTGCTGGTATTGCTCTGCACCCGTTTGCAGGCGCCGAACTGGACGTTGTTTGTGTTCGCCGCGATCGCCGGCTGCATGCCGAGCATGTCGGCGATGGTCCGGGCGCGTTGGACCGAGTTGTATCGCGGCCAGCCGCAACTGCAAACGGCCTATGCCCTGGAGTCGGTGCTGGACGAAGTCTGCTTTATCGTCGGGCCACCGCTGTCGGTGGGGTTATGCGTGGTGGCGTTCCCCGAGGCCGGGCCGTTGGCGGCCTTGCTGATGCTGGCGATCGGGGTTACGGCTTTCGTGTTGCAACGCAGCACCGAGCCGCCAGTGCATGCCCATGAGGAACACCATAAAGGCTCGATCATTCGCTCCCGCGAGATTCAGTGGTTGATGCTACTGATGGTCGCCATGGGCATTATCGTTGGGGTGGTGGATGTGGTCAGCGTGGCCTTTGCCCAACAGCAGGGCCAGCCGGCCGCGGCGAGTATCGTGCTGTCGGTGTATGCGATCGGTTCGTGCCTGGCCGGATTGGCGTTCGGCGCGTTACGTTCGACAGTGCCGCTGCCGCGCCTGTTTCTTTATTGCGGCGTTGCGACGGCGGTAACGACATTGCCGTTGCTGCTGGCGGTGAACATTCTCGGGTTGTCCCTGGCGGTGTTTGTCGCCGGGCTGTTTTTTGCGCCGACCCTGATTGTCGCCATGGCCCTGGTGGAGCAGATCGTGCCGCCGGCCAAACTCACTGAAGGCCTGACCTGGCTGGTGACCGGGTTGAGCATCGGCGTGGCGATCGGTGCGGCGGGGTCGGGGTGGATGGTGGATGCGTTCGGGGCGCGCAGCGGATTTTGGCTGGCGATTGCGGCGGGGGTTGTCGTCCTCGGTTCCGCGATTGTAGGAGCGAGCATGCTCGCGATGGACCTCAACGAAAACGCTGGCTAACTGACACCCCGGGGTGCTTGCTCCTCCGTCGCGAGCATGCTCGCTCCTACAGGGGGGCATCCGACTAATTCCCCGGGGCGCTCGTCCGTTTTCTTACAGACAACTTTCGAGGAAAGCCCGGTGACCCCGCTGACATTGCTGTGCCTGCCCTATTCGGGCGCGAGCGCCATGGTCTATAGCCGCTGGCGGCGCAAGCTGCCGGAGTGGATCAAGTTGCAACCGGTGGAGCTGCCGGGGCGGGGGGCGCGCTTCGGCGAACCCTTGCATACCGACATGCGCCCTCTGGCGCTGCAACTGGCGCAGGAACAAAAAGCCATGCTCAAGGCGCCATATGCCTTGTTCGGCCATAGCCTCGGCGCGTTGCTTGCGTGTGAAATGGCCCATGCATTTCGCTCGCTCGGCTGCCCGGAACCGGTTGCGCTGTTTGCCTCGGGCACGGCTGCGCCGACCCTGCGTGCCGATTACGACCGTGGCTTTGCCGAGCCCAAGACCGATGCCGAATTGATCGAGCAACTGCGCACACTCAACGGTACCCGCGAAGAAGTGCTGGCCAACCAGGAGCTGATGAGCCTGACACTGCCGATCCTGCGCGCCGACTTCCAATTGTGCGGGCGCTACGAGCCGCTGCAACGGCCGTTGCTCAACTGCCCGGTGCACGTACTCGGTGGTAAGGCCGACCGCGCCACCAGCGAGCAGTTGATCGGCTGGCGCAACGAAACCCACGGCAGCTTTTCCGTGGACATGCTCGCGGGTGGGCATTTCTTTATCCATGAGCATGAAGCCAAGGTGCTCAAGGTGATCAAGGATCAGCTCGAGGTTCATCATCGGCGGCATGCCATGGCCGCCGTGGGTTAACCCCATCTCAAACTTCACCCCATTCCCTGTGGGAGCGAGCCTGCTCGCGAAAGCGATGGGTCAGCCAACATCAATGTTGAATGATCGAACGCATTCGCGAGCAGGCTCGCTCCCACAATGTTTTTCCTTCCTGATAGTTGTTCTCATTCGCTAATTTTTCCGCTTTGCATTCGTTTCATAGGGACGACGTGCCTTTGTGCTTCCTGCCTACTGATCCGGATGCTGAGAAATGAATGCTGAAGACTCCTTGAAACTTGCTCGCCGGTTTATCGGGTTGCCCCTGGAAAAGCGCCAGATGTTCCTCGCGGCCTTGCACAAGGAGGGCGTGGATTTCGCCCGGTTTCCGATCCCGGCCGGCGTCGAGGCCGAGGATCGCCAGGCGCTGTCATACGCCCAGCAACGCATGTGGTTTCTCTGGCAGCTGAACCCGCAAAGCGGCGCCTACAACTTGCCAGGTGCGGTACGCCTGACCGGCCGCCTGAACCTGTCGGCGCTGGAGCAGGCATTCGCCAGCCTGGTGGCGCGCCACGAAACCTTGCGCACGGTGTTTGCCGTGCAGGCCGACGACAGCTTGCTGCAAGTGCCGGCCACGGCGCCGCTGCTGATCGAACAGGTGGATTTCAGTACCTTGCCGGCCGCCGCGCGCGAGCAGGCCGTGGCCGAAGCCGCCGAGCGCCAATCGGTGCTGCCGTTCGACCTGGGCACTGGCCCGTTGTTGCGCGTGACCTTGCTCAAGCTTGCCGAACAGGAACACGTCCTGCTGCTGACCCTGCACCACATCGTGTCCGACGGCTGGTCGATGAACGTGCTGATCGACGAATTCATCCGCTGCTACGACGCCTTCGATGCCGGTACGCAACCGCAACTGGCAGCCTTGCCGATCCAGTACAGCGACTACGCCCTGTGGCAGCGCCGCTGGCTGGAGGCGGGCGAACAGGGGCGTCAGCTCGACTACTGGCAGGTGCAACTGGGCGACGAACATCCGGTGCTGGAGCTGCCCACCGATCACCCGCGCCCGGCGATGCCAAGCTATCGCGGCACCCGCTACGAGTTCGCCGTTGACGGACAACTGGCCGAGCAACTGCGGGCCACCGCGCAGAAACACAACATCACTCTCTTCATGCTCCTGCTCGGCGCCTTCAACGTGCTGCTGCACCGCTACACCGGACAGACCGACATCCGCGTCGGCGTACCGATCGCCAACCGCAACCGCGCCGAGATCGAAGGGCTGATCGGTTTCTTCGTCAACACCCAGGTGCTTCGTACGCAACTGGACGGCCAGGCCACGGTCGATGAACTGCTGCGCCGTATCAAGGAAACTGCACTCGGCGCCCAGGCCCACCAGGACCTGCCATTCGAGCGCCTGGTCGAAGCGTTGAAGCTGGAACGCAGCCTCAGCCATACGCCGTTGTTCCAGGTGATGTACAACCACCAGCCGCAGGTCGCGGACATTTCCACTGTGACCACGGCGTCCGGCCTGGTGCTGGGAACGATCGAGTGGCAAGGGCGCACCACCCAGTTCGACCTGACCCTGGACACTTACGAAAAAGGCGGCAGGCTGCACGCCGCGCTGACCTACGCCCACGACCTGTTCGACGCCGCGACCATCGCGCGCATGGCGCAACATTGGACGCACCTGTTACAGGGCATGGTCAGCGATACCCAGCAGCGCATCAGCGATTTGCCGCTGCTGGAACAAGCCGAATACCAACTCATCGTCCATGACTGGAACCGGGCCGACGACAGCTGCGCCCAGGACCTTTGTATTCATGAGCTGATCGGCCAGCAAGTGAAGGCGACCCCGGATGCGCTTGCCGTGACCTTCGCCACCCGCCAGCTGACTTATAGCGAACTCGACCAGCAGGCCAATCGCCTGGCACACAAGCTGATCGAGCTCGGCGTCGGCCCGGAAGCGCGGGTCGGCGTGGCCATGCAGCGTTCCGAGCACCTGCTGGTGGCCTTGCTGGCGGTGCTCAAGGCCGGTGGTGCCTACGTGCCGCTGGACCCGGATTACCCCGCCGAACGCGTGGCCTACATGCTCGAAGACAGCCGTGCTTTGGTGTTGCTGACCGAAGCGCAAGTGGCCAAATCCCTGAGCGTGGCGAGCGATACCCAAGTACTGCTGATGGACAGCCTCTCGTTGGCGGCTTACCCCATCAGCGCCCCCGTCACCGGCGTCACGCCGGACAACCTGGCCTACGTGATCTACACCTCCGGTTCCACCGGCAAGCCCAAGGGCGTGGCGATTGTCCATCGCAACGTGTTGGCGCTGATCGACTGGTCGCAATCGGTGTACAGCCGCGACGACATTCAAGGCGTGCTGGCGTCGACCTCGGTGTGCTTCGACCTGTCGGTGTGGGAACTGTTCGTCACCCTGGCCAACGGCGGATCGCTGATCATTGCCCGCAACGCCCTGGAGTTGCCGCAGCTGCCGGCCCGGGATCAGGTGCGCTTGATCAACACCGTGCCGTCGGCGATCAACGCGTTGCAGCGCGACGGGCAGATCCCGTCGAGCGTGCGCATCATCAACCTCGCCGGTGAACCGTTGAAACAAAGCCTGGTGGACGCGCTGTACCGGCAGCCGAGCGTCGAGCACGTCTTTGACCTGTACGGTCCGTCGGAAGACACCACCTATTCCACTTGGACCCGCCGCGAGGCCGGTGGCCACGCCAACATTGGCCGCCCGCTCAAACACACTGCCAGCTATCTGCTGGATGCGGACCTGCAACCGGTGCCGCAAGGCGTATCCGCCGAGCTGTACCTCAGTGGCGCGGGCATCACCCGTGGGTACCTGGCACGGCCAGGCCTGACCGCTGAAAAGTACGTGCCCAATCCGTTTTCCAGCAGCGGCGAACGCCTGTACCGCAGCGGTGACCTGACCCGTTATCAGGCCGACGGCACCCTGCAGTACATCGGCCGTATCGACCATCAGGTCAAGGTCCGGGGCTTTCGTATCGAGCTGGGTGAAATCGAAGCGCAGCTGTTGCAGCAGGATGCTGTGCGCGAACTGGCGGTGCTGGCCCAGGACGGTATCAACGGTCAGCAACTGGTGGCCTACATCGTGCCGACCGATCCGGCGATGCTGGACGACCTCGACGCGCAGGCGCCCCTGCGTGAATCCCTGAAAGCGGCCTTGCGTCAGCACCTGCCGGACTACATGGTCCCGGCGTTCCTGCTGTTCCTCGAGCAACTGCCGCTGACCCCCAACGGCAAACTCGACCGCAAGGCGCTGCCGGCGGTGGACGGGAGCCAGCAACAACGCGAACACGTCGCGCCACGCAGTGCCCAGGAAAAATCTCTCGCGGCGATCTGGCAGGACGTACTGGCCATCGACAACGTCGGCCTGGAAGACAACTTCTTCGAGCTGGGCGGCGACTCCATTGTCTCGATGCAGGTGGTGAGCCGCGCACGGCAGGCCGGGATCCTGCTCAGCCCCAAGGACCTGTTCCAGCACCAGACCATCCGCAGCCTGGCCCAGGCGGCGCGCAGTGGCGAGCAACAACTGATCGACCAAGGCCCGGCCAGTGGCGCGGTGGCGTTGGCGCCGGTGCAACGGTGGTTCTTCGAACAGGCAATTCCAGAGCACCAGCACTGGAACCAGTCGCTATTGCTGGTACCGCGCGAGGCGTTGAACGTCGAAACGTTGGATCGTGCCCTGGAACATTTACTGACCCATCACGACAGCTTGCGCCTGCGTTATCAACAGACAGATAGCGGCTGGCAGCAGGCCTATGCCGCGCCGACCACCGACTCGGTGCTGTGGCAACACCAGGCACAATCGGTCGAGCAGCTCAGCACTTTGTGCGACGAAGCCCAGCGCAGTCTCGATTTGCACAACGGACCGTTGCTGCGTGCACTGCTGGTTTCAATGGCTGACGGCAGCCAGCGTTTGCTGCTGGTAATTCACCATCTGGCGGTGGACGGTGTGTCCTGGCGTGTGCTGCTGGAAGACCTTCAGCACTTCTATAACGGCGGCACCGCATTGGCGAAAACCAGCTCGTATCAGCGCTGGGTCACGCGCTTGCAGGCGCATCTGCCAGCTTTTGAGCGCAGCCTCGGCCACTGGCAGAATCAACTGCAAGACGCGCCAGATGACCTGCCATGCGAATGCCCGAACGGCGCGCTGGAAAACCGCTTCGAACATAAACTCGAACTCAAGCTCGATAGCGAGCAAACCCGCAAGCTGCTGCAACAGGCCCCGGCGGCTTACCGCACCCAGGTCAACGATCTGTTGCTGACCGCACTGGCCCGCGCCGTTTGCCTTTGGAGCGGGCAAGGCAGCGCGCTGATCCAGCTCGAAGGCCATGGCCGTGAAGACCTGTTCGATGACGTCGACCTGACGCGCACCGTGGGTTGGTTCACCAGCCTGTTCCCGGTCAACCTGAAACCCGCTGCCGATCTCGGCGCGTCGATCAAAACCATCAAGGAACAACTGCGCAGCGTCCCGGACAAGGGGCTGGGCTACGGCGCGCTGCGCTACCTTGGCAGCGCACAGGCACGCGCCGAACTGGCGGCGTTGCCGCAACCGCGCATCACCTTCAACTATCTTGGGCAGTTCGACCGTCAGTTCGAAGCAGGGGCGTTGTTCACCCCGTCTACCGAAGGCAACGGCATCGCGCAGGACCCGTCGGCCCCACTGGGCAACTGGCTGGTGGTTGAAGGTCAGGTCTACGGCGGCGAATTGTCCCTGAGCTGGGGCTTCAGCCGTGAGATGTTCGACACTGCGACCGTCCAGCGACTGGCCGACGTTTACGCGCAGGAACTGATCGCGCTGATCGAACATTGCTGCACCGTTGAAGCCGCGCAAGCTACGCCATCGGACTTCCCGCTGGCGCGCATCGATCAGGCGCAACTGGACGGGCTGCCGCTCGCCATTGCCAATCTTGAAGACCTGTATCCGCTGTCGCCGATGCAACAGGGCATGCTGTTCCACACCCTGTACGAACCGCAGGTCGGCGCCTACATCAGTCAGTTGCGCCTGGACATCGGCGGGTTGGACATCGAGCGATTTCCCCGCGCCTGGCAAGCCGCGGTCGAGCGTCATGACAGCCTGCGCAGCAGCTACCACTGGCAAGGCCTGGATACCGCACATCAGGCGATTGCCCGACAGGTCGCGTTGCCGCTCCAAGTGCTTGAAGCCACTGACACCGACGCACTGGCCGACGCCGAGCGCGCGCAAGGATTCGAGCTGGGCATGGCGCCGCTGTTTCGCCTGAAACTGGTACGTACCGGCGCTGATGCCTGGCACTTGATCCACACCAGTCACCACATTCTGATGGACGGCTGGAGCAACGCACAGTTGTTGGCCGAAGTGATCCAGCACTACGCCGCCGGCCAGCCGCTGCCAGTGCCAGCCGGTCAATACCGCGACTACCTGGGCTGGTTGCAACAGCAATCGGCAACTGCCGGCGAGCAGTTCTGGAAAGCCGCATTGGCACCGCTGCAAGCGCCGACCTTGCTGGCTGAAGCCTTGCGTCCACCGGTAGACGCGACGGGCAGCGAAGAGCATCGCCTCACACTCGACTGCCGCGCCACCCAGCATCTGGCCGCCTTCGCCCGCCAGCACAAAGTCACCCTCAACACCCTGCTGCAAGCGGCCTGGAGCCTGTTGCTGCAACGCTACACCGGCCAGGATTGCGTGGTGTTCGGCGCCACCGTGGCCGGACGTTCGGCGCCGTTGCCGGGGATCGAACAACAGCTGGGCTTGTTCATCAACACCTTGCCGCTGGTGTGCGCGATGAAACCGGACCAGACCGTCAGCCAATGGCTGGGCGAACTGCAAGGCCTGAACCTGGCCATGCGCGAGTTCGAGCATGTGCCGCTGTACGACATTCAGGGCTGGGCGGGGCAGCAGGGGGCTGCGTTGTTCGACAGCCTGCTGGTGTTCGAAAACTTCCCGGTGGCCCAAGCGCTGAAACAGGGCGCGCCGGCCGGGTTGTCGTTCGCCAACCTGCACAACCACGAGCGCACCCACTATCCGTTGACCCTGGGCATCGAATTGGGCGAAGGCCTGGGGCTGGAGTTCAGTTATGACGCGGCGCGTTTCAGCGCGACGCAGATCGCCCAGTTGTCAGCCAATTTGCAGCACCTGCTGATGCAATTGGTGGCATCGCCAGAGGCGGCTTTGGGCTCGCTGGAACTGCTCGATGTCGACGGCCAGAACGCGGTGCTCGCGATCAGCCAACCGCCTGCGGTTGAGTTATCCACAACGCTTCTGGCTCACCAACAAATCGCCGCGCAAGCCGCCGCCACGCCCGATGCACTGGCATTGCAAGTGGACGACCACAGCCTGAGCTACGGCCAACTCGATGCCCAAGCCGACCACCTGGCCCAGCGCCTGATCGACAACGGCGCCGGCCCCGGCAAGCGTGTCGGCCTGGCCGTGCGCCGTGGTCCGCAACTGATCGTCAGCCTGCTGGCGGTCCTGAAAAGCGGCGCAGCCTACGTCCCCCTCGACCCGAAATACCCAACCGAACGCCTGGCCTACATGATCGAAGACAGCCGCCTCGACGTGCTGCTCCACGAATCCGGCCTGCTCGAAGATGTGCCAAACGTACAACGCCTAACCCTCGAAGACACCACAACCCCTGTAGGAGCGAAGCTTGCTCGCGAAGAGGCCCGACCAGCCGCCGAAGATCTCGCCTACATCATCTACACCTCCGGCTCCACCGGCCAACCCAAAGGCGTCGCCATCACCCACGCCGCCCTGCGCGAGTTCTGTCAGACCGCCGCCGACTATTCAAGGCTGTCACCAACCGATCGCGTCTTGCAATTTGCCACTTTCAGCTTCGACGGCTTCGTCGAACAATGCTTCCCGGCATTCTGCGTCGGCGCAACCTTGATCATGCGCGGCGATGACCTGTGGGACGCTGGCCGACTGGCCACCGAAATCGTCGAGCAGGGCGTGACGGTTGCCGATTTGCCGGCCGCTTATTGGTTCCTGCTGGCCCGCGAATGCGCCAGCGGTGTCGTGCCAAGCCTCGGCGACTTGCGCCAGGTACACGTCGGTGGCGAAGCCATGTCGGTGGAAGGCCTGCGCCTGTGGCATCAAGCGGGTTTGAGCCACGTGCGCCTGCTCAACACCTACGGGCCGACCGAGGCGACCGTGGTGTCCAGCGTGCATGAATGCCGATTGGCCGATGCCAGCGATGCCTTTGGCATTCCAATCGGTCGCGGCATCCCTGGCCGTGCGCTGTACGTACTGGACGCTGCCGGCCAGCTACTGCCGGCCGACGGCGTTGGCGAGTTGTGCATCGGCGCACCGGCCTGCCTGGCGCAAAGTTATTTCGACCGCCCGGCGCTGACCGCCGAACGTTTCCTGCCGGATCCCTTCGCCCGCGAACCGGGCGCACGGCTGTATCGCAGCGGCGACCTGGCGCGCTACAACGGTAACGGCGATCTGGAGTACGTCGGACGGATCGACCATCAAGTGAAAATTCGCGGTTTCCGCATCGAGATGGGCGAGATCGAAGCCTGCCTGCAAGCCCGGGACGAGGTGCGCGAAGCCGCCGTCATCGCCCAGGACGGCACACAATTGGTGGCCTACATCGTCGCCAGCAGCACGGTGGTTTTGCAGGCTCAATACCTGCTAGGGCTCAAAGCCGTCCTGCAGCGCTCGTTGCCGGAATACATGGTGCCCAACCACATGGTCCTGCTCGACAGGTTGCCGCTCAACAACAACGGCAAGCTCGACCGCAAGGCCTTGCCACGGGTTGAAGCGGGCGATGTGCAACGCGACTTTGTTGCCCCGATGCAAGGGTTGGAGACGCAACTCGCGCAGATCTGGCAAGCCGTGCTGCAGGTCGAGAAAGTCGGTCGCGACGACAACTTCTTCGAGCTCGGCGGCCATTCATTGCTGGTGCTGCAAGTGATCTCCCGTGTACGCCAGCAACTGCAACTTGAGCTGTCGGTGAGCAATTTGTTCTCTGCGGCGAATCTGGCGGAGTTCGCCAAGCATGCGGCGCAAGCGAACCTCAGCGGCCAACCACCGTTGCAACGCGCATCGGACGATCAACCGCGCCTGCTGTCCTACGCCCAGCAACGCCAGTGGATTCTCTGGCAACTGGACCCGCACAGCGCGGCCTACAACATCCCGGCGGCGCTGCGCCTCAAAGGCCCGCTGAACCGCCGGGCCCTGCGCACAACCTTCGCCCAGTTACAGGTTCGCCACGAAACCCTGCGCACCACCTTCGAACAGAAGGGCCAGCAGGCGCGCCCGGTGGTGCATGTCGAGCTGCCGTTGCAGTTCAATGAACAGCCCATCAATGAGTCGGCAATCAACACTGCGGTGGCCGCAGAAATCGCCCGGCCGTTCGATCTGCGCCATGGCCCGCTGTGGCGTTGTTTGCTGCTGCACGTCAGCGCCGAAGACCATGTGCTGGTGCTTACCGTGCACCACATCGCCGCCGATGGCTGGTCGATGCAGGTGATGGTCGATGAATTCAGCGCGCTGTATCAGGCTGCCGTGCAAGAGCGTGCTGCCAACCTGCAGGCACTGCCGGTGGCTTACAGCGACTACGCCCGTTGGCAGCGCGACTGGCTGGAAGCCGGCGAGGGTGCGCGGCAACTGGCGTGGTGGCGCGACCAACTGGCGGGCAGCCAGGCGCCGCTGGCGTTGCCGAGCGAACTGACCCGTCCGGTCCGGCGCAGCGAGCGCGGCGCCAGCCTGGCGTTGAACGTCGATCGCCAGCTGCTGGCCGGTTTGCGCGAGCGTGCGCAAGAACAGCAAGTGACGCTGTTCATGCTGTTGCTGGCAAGTTTCCAGACCCTGCTGCACCGCCAGAGCGGGCAGTCGGGCATCAGCGTCGGCGTGCCGAGTGCAGGGCGTTCACGCCTGGAAACCGAAGGCCTGATCGGCTTCTTCATCAATACCCAGGTGCTGCGTGCCGAGATCGACGGGCAGCAACCGTTCAGCGCCTTGCTACAACAGGTCAGGCAAACGGCATTGGACGCGCAGGCTCATCAGGACTTGCCGTTCGAGCAACTGGTCGATGCACTGCAACCGGACCGCAGCCTCAATCACAGTCCGTTGTTCCAGGTGCTCTACAACCATCAGCAAAAACTCGGCGCCAGTGTCGAGCGCGCGGTGGCCGATTTGCAGGTCGAGCGCCTGCACTGGCAGCAGCACACCGCGCAATTCGATCTGGTGCTCGATACCCAGGAGCAGGGCGATGAACTGGACGCCAACCTGAGCTACGCCACCGACCTGTACGACGAGGCCTCGATGCAGCGCTTCGCCGAACAGTGGTTGAACCTGTTGCGCGCAGTGGTCGAAAACCCACAGCAGCGCGTCGCCGAATTGCCGCTGCTGCAAGCGCCGCAATACGGCGAATTGATCCAGCACTGGAATCCGACCTTCGAGGCACAAGCGCAATCGCCCACCTTGCATCAGCTGTTCGAAGCCCAGGCCGCGCAACGCCCACACGCCATCGCACTGACCTGCGAAGGCGAGCAGATGAGCTACGCCGCGCTCAACGCCGAGGCCAACCGCCTGGCGCGCAAACTGCGCGAGCAGGGTGTCGGCCCCGAAGTGCGGGTCGGTATCGCCACCGAGCGGGCAATACCGCTGGTGGTCGGCTTACTGGCGATTCTCAAGGCCGGTGGCGCCTACGTGCCGCTGGACCCGCAATACCCGGTCGAGCGCCTGAGCTACATGATCGATGACAGCGGCATTGGGTTGCTGTTGACCCAATCTCACCTGATCGACGGCTTGCCGGCCCGCGAAGGCGTGCAGGTTCTTGATCTGACGGCGTTGCAGCTGGACCGCTACAGCGCCGACAACCTGGCGCCGTTGGCAAGCCCGGACAATCTGGCCTACGTGATCTACACCTCCGGCTCCACAGGCCGCCCAAAAGGCGCCTTGCTCAGCCATGGCAACGTCGGGCGCCTGCTCACGGCCACTGCTGGCGAGTTCGATTTCGGCGTGAACGATGTCTGGACCCTGTTCCACTCCTACGCCTTCGATTTCTCGGTGTGGGAGTTATTCGGCGCGTTGTGCACCGGTGGGCGCCTGGTGATCGTGCCGTACTACATCAGTCGCGAACCGCAGGCGTTTCATCGCTTGCTCTGCGATGAAGGGGTGACGGTGCTGAACCAGACCCCGACCGCGTTCCGCCAGTTGTTGCCGATTGCCTGCGCCAGTCCGCGCAGCCTGGCGTTGCGCCAGGTGATCTTCGGTGGCGAAGCGCTGGAAGTGGCCAGCTTGCGTCCCTGGTTCGAACGCTTCGGCGACCAACAACCAACGCTGGTGAATATGTACGGCATCACCGAGACCACGGTGCACGTGACCTACCGCGCGATCCGCCTGGCCGACCTCGATGCCAAGGCGCAAAGCCCGATCGGCCTGCCGATCCGCGACCTGCGCTGGTACTTGCTCGACAGTCAGTTGCAACCGGTGCCAGTGGGCGTGGCGGGGGAGCTGTACATCGCCGGCGCCGGCCTGGCGCGCGGTTATCACGGGCGTAGCGGCCTGACCGCCGAGCGTTTCGTGCCAAGCCCCTTCGATGCGGCGCAGCGCCTGTATCGCAGCGGCGACCTGGCGCGCCAGCGCGCCGACGGCAGCATCGACTACCTGGGGCGGATCGACCAGCAAGTGAAGATCCGCGGGTTCCGCATCGAACTGGGCGAGATCGAAGCGGCCGTGCTGGCGCAACCGGGCGTGCGTCAGGCGGTGATCAGCGTGCATGTCGATGACGGCGGTCCGCAGCTGTGCGCCTACGTCGTCGCCGAACTCACTTCGAATGATCCGATCGCCTGGCGCGACACCCTGCGCGCCGCACTCAGCGTCGATCTGCCGGATTACATGGTGCCTAGGCACTGGTTGTTGCTCGATGCCTTGCCGCTGACCAGCAACGGCAAGCTCGACCGCAAGGCCTTGCCGCTGCCGGATGCCGAAACCTGGCAGCGCCCGTTCGAAGCCCCCGAGGGCGAGCTCGAACAGCAGCTGGCGGCGATCTGGGCCGAGGTGTTGGGCGTGGCCCGGATCGGGCGGCGTGACAACTTCTTTGAATTGGGCGGGCATTCGCTGCTTGCCGCCCAGGCCAGTGCCCGCGTGGAACTGGAACTGGGCATCGAGCTGCCGCTGCGCGTGCTGTTCGAAAGTAACGACCTTCAGGCTTATGCCGCCAACGCCTGGCAACACGCCCCGATTGACAACGATGCACGCCTGGATGCGCTTGAGTCGCTTCTGGACGAGATGGAGATTAACTGATGGAACACAGCACCGCCTCGCGTATCGCCTCCCGCTTCGCTGGCCTGCCGGCCGACAAGCGCCGTGAGTTTCTGGCAAAAATGCAGGAGCAGGGCGTGAGCTTCGGCCAGCTGCCGATCCCGCCCGCCACCACGCCGCAAGCGACTTTCGAATTGTCCTATGCGCAGCAGCGTCAATGGTTCCTCTGGCAGCTCGACCCGCAGAGCAGCGCCTACAACATTCCTGTGGCCCTGCGTCTGCAGGGGCCGCTGAACCTTGCGGCGCTGCAACAGAGTTTCGACGTGCTGCTGGAGCGTCATCAGAGCCTGCGCAGCCGTTTTGTCGAGGAAGACGGCCAGGTGATGCAAGCCCTGGCGAGCTTCAACACGCTGCCCATCGAACAGCACGATCTGCGCGCCGAACCCGAAGCGCTACGCCTTGAATCGGCGATGAAAAAAGTCGAGGCGGAGATTGCCCGTCCGTTCGACTTGCAACACGGCCCGCTGTTGCGCGTCAGCTTGTTACAGCTGGACGTTGATGACCATGTGCTGGTGCTGACCCTGCATCACATCGTCACTGATGGCTGGTCGATGGGCGTGCTGGTCGAAGAGTTCTCAAGGCTCTACGCGGCCCATTGCCAAGGCCAGAGCGCTGGACTTGAAGCGTTGCCGATCCAGTATTCGGACTATGCGGCCTGGCAGCGGCGCTGGATGGAAGCCGGCGAGCTTGAACGTCAACTCGATTGGTGGCGTGAAAAGCTCGGCAGCGAACAGCCGTTGCTGGAGTTGCCCATCGATCGCCCGCGTCCGGCACAACCGAGCCAGCGCGGCGCTCGTCTGGACTTCGCCTTGGATGCCTCGCTCGCCACCGGCCTGATGTCCCTGGCCAGACAGCGCGGCGTCACGCCATTCATGCTGTTGCTGGCCAGTTTCCAGGCCTTGCTCTATCGCTACAGCGGCCAGTCCGACCTGCGTATTGGCGTGCCGATCGGCAACCGCAATCGCGCGGAAACCCGTGGCCTGATCGGCTTCTTCGTCAACACCCAGGTGATGCGCGCCGAACTCGATGGCCGGCTGCCGTTCGCTCAGTTGCTCGAGCAGACCCGCGCCTTTGCGCTGGATGCCCAGTACCATCAGGACTTGCCGTTCGAGCGCCTGGTGCAGGCCCTGCAAGGCGAACGCAGCTTGAGCCACAGCCCGTTGTTCCAGGTGATGTTCAACCACCAGCAGGCCAAACCCGCAGCGGTCAGCGGCTTGCTCGCCGGCCTGCGTGTCGAGGTGCTGAACGCCACGGCGCACACCACCCAGTTCGACCTGCAACTGGACACCCAGGAAGAGGGCGACAAGCTGTTCGCCAGCCTGACCTACGCCACGGACCTGTTCGACGCCGAACGCATCGAGCACCTGGCCCGGTATTGGCGCAACCTGCTGGCCGGGGTGCTGGCGAACCCGCAAATCCCGCTGGCCGAATTGCCGTTGCTCGATGCCGACGAGCACCTGCGCATCCTCGACGACCTCAACGACACCGCTCAAGACTATCCAGGCGAAGTCTGCGTACAGCGGCATTTCGAAACGCGAGTGATGGAAAATCCACAGGCGACGGCGCTGGTGTTCCAGGGCCAGTCCCTGAGCTACGCCGAGCTCAACCTGCGCGCCAACCGCCTGGCCCACCACTTGCGCGCCCAGGGTGTCGGCCCGGAAGTGATCGTCGGGATCGCCTGCGAGCGTTCGCTGGAAATGGTCGTCGGCCTGCTGGCGATCCTCAAGGCCGGCGGCGCCTACGTGCCGCTGGACCCGCAATACCCGCTCGATCGCCTGGGCTACATGATCGAGGACAGCGGCATTTCCCTGCTGTTGACCCAGGAACACCTGCTGGCGCAACTGCCGACGCCGGACAGCGTGCGCACCCTCTGCCTGCAAGCGCATTCCGAGTGGCTGAGCGAACTGCCGGGCGATGATCTGCCCAACCTGGCTGTCGGCGAAAATCTCGCCTACATGATCTACACCTCCGGTTCCACCGGAAAACCGAAAGGTGCGGGCAACCGTCATGTAGCCCTGCATAACCGCCTCGAGTGGATGCAGCAGGCCTACAACTTGCTGCCGAGCGACCGCGTGCTGCAAAAAACACCATTCAGTTTCGACGTGTCGGTGTGGGAGTTTTTCTGGCCGCTGATGAAAGGCGCGACGCTGGTGATCGCCGCTCCAGGCGAGCATCGCGATCCGCAACGCCTCGCTGCACTGATCGTCGAGCAAGCCATCACCACGCTGCACTTCGTGCCGTCGATGCTCTCGGCCTTCATCGCTGCCGATGAGGCGCTGGCCTGCACCTCGCTGACCCGCATCGTCTGCAGTGGCGAAGCGCTGCCGATGGAGCTGCAACGCCAGACCCTGCGCAGCCTGCCGCAAGCCCATCTGTACAACCTGTATGGCCCGACCGAAGCGGCCATCGACGTGACCCACTGGACGTGCGTGGAAGAGGGCCGCGACAGCGTGCCGATCGGCCGGCCGATCGGCAACCTGCGCACCTTGATCCTCGACAGCGAACTGCAACCCATGCCGCAGGGCGCGGTAGGCGAACTGTACCTGGGCGGTATCGGCCTGGCACGGGGTTATCACCGCCGTGGCGCGTTGACCGCCGAGCGTTTCGTGGCCGACCCGTTTGGCAGCGGCGAGCGTCTGTACCGCACCGGCGACCTGGCGCGCTACCGCGCCGACGGTGCCATCGACTACTGCGGACGGATCGATCACCAGGTGAAGATTCGCGGCTTGCGTATCGAGCTGGGGGAAATCGAAGCGCGCCTGCAAGAACATGCCGGCGTGCAGGAAGCCGTGGTGCTGGCCCTCGACGGCCCGAGCGGCAAGCAACTGGTGGCCTACATCGTGCCGCAGGATCGCGGCTTGGTCAGCGCCGATGCGCAGCAGCAAGGCGCCTGGCGCGAAACCCTGAAAAGCCACCTGCTCGGCAGCCTGCCGGACTACATGGTGCCGGCGCAGACCGTGCTGATCGAACAGATGCCCCTGAGCCCCAACGGCAAACTCGAGCGCAAGCGCCTGCCGGCCCCCACCGCGCAGGTCAGCCAGCGCGCGTTCGAAGCCCCGCGCAGCGAACACGAGCGCGTGCTGGCGCAGATCTGGCAGGACGTGCTGGGCCTGGAGCAGGTCGGGCGCCAGGACAACTTCTTCGAACTGGGCGGTGACTCGATCATTTCGATCCAGGTGGTCAGCCGCGCACGGCGTGCCGGTCTCGGCCTGCAACCGCGCGACCTGTTCCAACAGCAAACCCTGCAAGCCCTGGCCGCGGTGGTGAAAGAACAAGCCGCACCGCTGGCGCAGCAAGGGTCGGTGGATGGCGTGCAAACACTCACGCCGATCCAGCGCTGGTTCTTCGAAGAACCGATCCCGCAGCGGGCCCACTGGAACCAGGCGGTGTTGCTGACGCCGCGCGAAACCCTCGAACTGCCGCGCCTGCAAGGCGCCCTGCAACGTGTGCTCAAGCAGCACGATGCCCTGCGCTTGCGTTTCAGCCAGGTCGACAGCCAATGGTCGGCGCGTTATGTCGGCGCCGACAGCGCCGATGTCATCGACATGCTCTGGACTGCCCGCGTCGCCAGTGATGCGTCGCTGGAATCGGTGTGCGATGAAGCCCAGCGCAGCCTCAGCCTGCAAGACGGGCCGCTGCTGCGCGTGGCGCTGATCGCCCAGGCCGATGGTTCGCAACGTTTGCTGTTGGTCATCCACCACCTGGCGGTGGACGGGGTGTCCTGGCGCGTGCTGCTGGAAGATTTGCAGGCCGCGTATCAAGGCCAGGACCTGCCGCCCAAGACCAGTGCCTTCCAGGCCTGGGCGGACAAGCTCAATGCTTATGCGGCGTCCGAAACGGCCATGAATGAATTGAGCTGGTGGCAGAGTCACCTGCACGGTGCCAGCGATTCGTTGCCGGCGGCCAATGCACAAGCCAATCAGGCCGGGCATCTGCGCCAAGGCGTCAGCATCGGTCTGGACCGCGAGCAGACCCGCCAGCTGCTGCAACAAGCCCCGGCGATCTATCGCACCCAGGTCAACGACCTGCTGCTGACCGCACTGGCTCGTACCCTCAGCCGATGGACCGACAGCGAATCGGCGCTGATCCAGCTCGAAGGCCACGGCCGCGAAGAACTGTTCGACGACATCGACCTGACCCGCACCGTCGGCTGGTTCTCCAGCCTGTTCCCGGTGCGCCTGACGCCGACGGCCGACCTCGGCGGCTCGATCAAGGCGATCAAGCAGCAACTGCGGGACATCCCCGGCAAAGGCCTGGGCTACTGCCTGTTGCGCTACCTGGGCGATGCAGCGGCGCAAGCGACGCTGGCCACGTTGCCGCAAGCGCGGGTGACCTTCAACTACCTCGGCCAGTTCGACCAGAGCTTCGCCGAGGACGCGCTGTTCACGCCTGCACGCGAATCCAGCGGCGCCGCGCAATCGGCGGATGCACCGTTGCCGAACTGGCTGTCGGTGGACGGCCAGGTCTATGGCGGTGAACTCAAACTCGACTGGACCTTCAGCCGCGAGTGCTTCGAGCTGCGCGAGATTGAAACCCTGGCGAACGATTTCCGCGCTGAACTGTTGGCGCTGATCGACCATTGCCTGAGCGACGGCGCAGGTGGCGTGACCCCGGCGGACTTCCCGCTGGCGCGCTTGAGCCAGGCACAACTCGACGCGCTGCCAGTGCCACCGGCGCAGATCGAGGATGTGTATCCGCTGTCGCCGATGCAGGCGGGCCTGTTGTTCCACAGCCTGTACGAATCCGAATCCGGCGCCTACGTGAACCAACTCAGCGTCGAAGCCCGTGGCCTCGATGCCGATCGTTTGTGCCGCGCCTGGCAAGCCGTGCTCGACAGCCACGCGATCCTGCGCAGCAGTTTCCACTTCCCCGAAGGTTTCGAGGCACCGGTGCAACTGGTGCATCGTCATCTGCCATTGCCGATGACCTGCCTCGACTGGCGTGGCCGCGAGAATCAGGCCGATGCGCTGGCGCAACTGATCGACAGCGAACGCCTGCAACTCGATCCGACCCGCGCTCCGCTGATGCGCCTGACCCTGGTGCGCCTGGACGACGAGCGCCAGCATCTGGTCTACACCCACCATCACCTGTTGCTCGACGGCTGGAGCAATTCGCTGCTGCTCAGTGAAGTGCTGCAGCGTTATGCCGGGCAGGATGTACCCGCACCCACCGGGCGATTCGCCGACTACATCGGCTGGCTGCAACGCCAGGATGACGAAGCTGACGAGCTGTTCTGGCGCGAGCAATTGGCGAGTCTCGACAACCCGACGCTGCTGGCCGAGACCATGGGCTTCAACAACCGGGCGAACACGGCATTTGCCGATCACCGCCAGACCTTCGACGTCGCCACCAGCAAGCGCTTCAGCGACTTTGCCCGGCAGCAGAAAGTGACACTCAACACCTTGGTGCAAGGTGCGTGGGCACTGTTGCTGCAACGCTACAGCGGCCAGCGCAGCGTAGCGTTCGGCGCCACGGTGGCGGGGCGCCCGGTGGACTTGCCGAGCGCCGAAAGCCAGCTCGGCCTGTTTATCAACACCCTGCCGGTGATCAGCAGTCCGGACGCCATCGAAAGTGTCGAGCAATGGCTGACGCGTTTGCAGGCGCAGAACCTGGAACTGCGCGAACACGAATTCACCGCGCTGGGCGATATCCAGCGTTGGGCCGGACGGGCCGGCGAGCCACTGTTCGACAGCTTGCTGGTGTTCGAAAACTTCCCGGTCGCCGAGGCCTTGCAGCAGGGCGCACCGGCTGGCTTGAGTTTCTCGATTCCACAAAACCACGAGCGCACCAACTTCCCGCTGACCCTGGCGGCCACCGCGGAAAACCAACTCAGCATCAACTGGAGCTACCAGTGCAGCCACTTCAGCCGCGAGGCGATCGTGCGCATGAGCGAGCACCTGGCCGCGTTGTTGACGGCGATGGTGGCTGCACCACAAGCGGCCTTGAGCGAGCTGGACCTGCTGACCGAGGTGGAACGCACGCAGCAATTGCTGGAGTGGAACCCGCCGTTCACCGCAGAAACAAATCCGCTGTGCGTGCATCAACTGATCGAGGCCCAGGCCCTTATCCGACCTGACGCCACGGCGCTGATCTTCAGTGACCTCGAACTGAGCTTCGACCAACTCAACCGCCGCGCCAACCAGTTGGCCCATCGCCTGCGCGCCTTGGGCATCGGCCCGGAAGAGCGGGTCGGCCTGGCCATGCAGCGCTCGCCAGAGATGATCATCGGCCTGTTGGCGATCCTCAAGGCCGGCGGTGCCTACGTGCCGCTGGACCCGGCCTACCCGGCGGAGCGCCTGCGCTACCTGATGCAAGACAGCGGCATTTCCCTGCTGGTCAGCCAATCCTGGCTGCGGGAAAAACTGCCACTGCCCGAAGGCTTGCCGGTGCTGGAAATCGACCGCGAAGCGCTTGAGGGGATGCCCGACAGCAACCCGGTCAACCTGACCTGTGGCGAAAACCTCGCCTACCTGATCTATACCTCGGGTTCCACCGGGCGGCCCAAAGGCGTCAGCGTGGCCCACGGCCCGCTGGCCATGCACTGCGTGAAGATTGGCGAGTTGTACGGCATGACCCCGGACGACCGCGAACTGCAATTTGCCTCGATCAGCTTCGACGGCGCCCACGAGCGCTGGCTGACGCCCCTGGTGTTCGGTTCGGCGGTGATGCCGCGCGACGACGAGTTGTGGAGCGTGGAGCGCACCTGCGCCGAGATCGAAAAGCACGGCATCACCATCGCCTGTTTCACCCCCAGCTACCTGGGGCAGATCGCCGATTTCATGGGCGAAGCGGGACGTGATCTGCCGATCCGCTCCTACACCCCATGCGGTGAAGGGATGGCCAAGCATGCGTTCGACGAAGTGCAGCAAGTCCTGCAACCCAAGCGCCTGATCAACGGCTATGGCCCGACCGAAACGGTGATCACGCCGCTGATCTGGCTGGCCTATCCGGACACCGAATTCGACTCGGCGTTCATGCCGATTGGCCGGCCGGTGGGCAACCGCAGCGCCTACATCCTCGACAGCGGTTTGCAGCCGTTGCCGGTTGGCGTGGCGGGTGAGTTGTACCTGGGCGGCGAGGGCGTTGCCCGTGGGTATCACCAGCGTCCTGACCTGACTGCCGAACGCTTCGTGCCCGATCCGTTCGTGCCGGGGGCGCGTCTGTACCGCAGTGGCGACCTGGCGCGGTTCCGTGCCGATGGCGTCGTCGAATACCTCGGCCGTATCGACCAGCAAGTGAAGATTCGCGGCTTCCGTATCGAACTCGGCGAAATCGAAGCCTGCCTGCTCGAACATGAAGGCGTGCGTGAAGCCTTTGTGATTGATCGCGACGGTCCGGTGGGCCGGCAACTGGTGGGCTACGTGGTGCCGCGCGATCCGCTGGCTGACGAACAGGAACTGCAGGATGCATTGACCGCGCACCTGCGCAGTCGCTTGCCGGCGCACATGCTGCCAGCGCATTTGCTATGCCTGGCCGCGTTGCCGCTGACGCCGAATGGCAAGCTCGATCGCCAGGGTTTGCCAGCGCCTGAGGCGACTCGACACACTCAGGATCAAGTGGCCGCCGCATCGCCTGCCGAAGCGCTGTTGGTGGACATCTGGCAGGACTTGCTCGGCCTGGACTCGGTGGGCGTCACCGAGAACTTCTTCGAACTGGGCGGTGATTCGATCATCTCGCTGCAAGCGGTGAGCCGTGCCGGGCTGCGCGGGCTGGTGTTCAGTCCCAAGCAGTTGTTCGAGCAGCAGAGCATTCGTGCACTGGCCGCGGTGGCGAGCCGTCGTGAAGCCGTGTTGGTCGAAGTGCCTGCAGTCGAGGAATTTTCCTTGGTGCCGCACATCGATTCCACCGCCCGCGAAGGCTTGCAAGACCTGTATCCGCTGTCGCCGATGCAGCAGGGCATGCTGTTCCATTGCCTCGAATCGCCGCAGCTCAACCCCTACGTCAACCAGTTGAGCGTGGCAGTGGACGGCTTGCAGGTGCCGCGATTCCGCGCGGCGTGGCAAGCCTTGATCCAGCGTCATGAAGTCCTGCGCGCCGCGTTCCGTTGGCGCGATGGCCTGGCCGATCCGCTGCAAGCGGTGTTCGCCAGCGTCGAGTTGCCGATCGAGGAACTCGACTGGCGTGAGCACAGCGACACAGAAAAGGCGCTGGGCGAACTGGCCGCCGCCGAACAGGCCAAGGGTTTCGACCTGAGCTGCCCGCCGCTGATGCGCTTTGTCCTGGTGCGCCTGGGTGAAGAACGGTACCAGATGATCTGGATCTACCATCACCTGCTGCTCGATGGCTGGAGTGCCTCGCGCCTGCTCGGCGAGATGCTGCGCCTGTACCACCACGACAGCCTGCCGGCGCTGACCGGGCGCTATGCCGACTACATCGCCTGGCTGCAACGCCAGGACCAGGCGCAGGCAGAAAGCTTCTGGCGTGAGCGCCTGGCGTCGCTCGAGGCACCGACCATCCTGGCCTCGGCCTCGGGTGCCGCAGGTTCCGGTCACGGCGTGATGTACAGTGACCTCGACGCCGAGGCGACGCGCAAGTTGCACCGTTTCGCCAAGCGTCAGCGCGTCACCCTCAACACCCTGGTGCAAGGCGCCTGGCTGTTGCTGCTGCAACGTCACAGCGGCCAACGCAGCGTAGCGTTCGGCGCGACAGTGGCGGGGCGGCCGACGGGGCTGGCCGGTGCCCAGGACATGCTCGGCCTGTTCATCAACACCTTGCCGGTGATCCAGACCCTCGACCCGCACCAGCCGCTGGGCGAGTGGCTGCGTGACTTGCAGGACTACAACCTGGCCGTGCGCGACTTCGAACACACGCCATTGTCCGACGTCCAGCGCTGGGCCGGGCAGGGTGGCCAGGGCCTGTTTGACAGCATCATCGTGTTTGAAAATCATCCGGTGGACCGTGCCTTGAAAGGGGGCGAGGAAGGTGAGCTGCGCTTCGCCGAAGTCGGCAGCGGCGGCGTCACAAACTTCCCGATGGACTTGATGGTCAGCGCCAACGACCAGGGCCTGGAAGTCGAGTACCTGTACCTGCGAGATCGCTTCAGTGAACAGGAAGTGCAGCGCATTCGCGCACAGTTGGAAGGTTTGCTGCGTGCGTTGCCGGAGGATGCGGACTGTCTGCTCGGTAACATCGGCCTGCCCGAAGCGCGCGTGAGCCTGCCGCAAGCCTTTAGCGACAACCCTGATCTGCTGCACAGCTTCAATCAGCATGTGCGCAGCCAACCGCAGAAAATCGCCTTGTTCTGTGAGGATCGCGAAGTCAGCTACGCCGATCTTGAACACCAGGCCAATGCGCTGGCGCAGTTGTTGATCAGTCGAGGCATTGGCCCGGAAAGCCTGGTGGCGGTGGCCTTGCCCCGTTCGGAGCGCACCATCGTCGCGTTCCTTGCCGTGCTCAAGGCCGGTGCGGCCTATCTGCCGCTGGACCTGTCATACCCGGCCGAGCGCCTGGCCTACATGCTCGAAGATTCGGCCGCCAGCCTGTTGCTGTGCGACAGCGACCTGGGGGATCGCCTGGTACTGGCCGCCAGCCCGCCACGCGTGTTGCTTGATCAGACGAGCCTGGTTGGCAACACCGAGTTCCCGGTTTCCCATCCACTGCCGGGGCACCTGGCGTACCTGATCTACACCTCCGGCTCCACCGGCCAGCCCAAAGGCGTGGCGGTGGAACGTGGACCGATTGCCCGGCATTGTCGCGGCATCATCGACCTCTATGAACTGGCGCCGCGCAGCCGCGAACTGCACTTCATGTCGTTCGCCTTCGACGGTGCCCAGGAACGCTGGCTGAGCGTGCTGTTGGCCGGTGGCAGCCTGGTGATTCGCGAGGACAATCTGTGGACCCCGGAACAGACCCTGGAGGTGCTGCATCGCCACAACGTCACCGTCGCCTGCTTCCCGCCGGCGTACCTGCAACAGATGGCCGAAGTGGCCGAGCGCCTG
The DNA here is from genome assembly GCF_000408945.1 of Pseudomonas sp. G5(2012). NCBI lineage: Bacteria > Pseudomonadati > Pseudomonadota > Gammaproteobacteria > Pseudomonadales > Pseudomonadaceae > Pseudomonas > Pseudomonas sp. G5(2012). Next base: position 50,396 of record NZ_APIO01000008.1, on the reverse strand, counting down.
GGCAATCCGCCAGCGGTCGAGGTGTACTGCTTTGGCGGTGATGCGGTGCCGGACGCCAGCTTCGAGCAGGTCAAGCGCGCCCTGCGTCCGCAGCGCCTGGTCAACGGCTACGGCCCGACCGAAACCGTGGTCACGCCGCTGCTGTGGCGTGCGCAAGCCAGTGAAACCTGCGAGGCGGCCTATGCGCCGATTGGTCGTGGTGTGGCGGGCCGTGGCCTGTACATTCTCGACGCCGACCTCAATCCGTTGCCGGTCGGCGTCAGCGGCGAGTTGTACCTGGGCGGCGAATGCCTGGCACGGGGTTATCACCTGCGCCCGGGCATGAGCGCCGAGCGTTTCATTGCCGATCCGTTCGCGGCCGGTGGTCGCATGTACCGCACCGGCGACCTGGTGCGCCAGCGCGAGTGTGGGTTGATCGACTACCTCGGCCGGCTCGACCAGCAAGTGAAGATCCGCGGCTTCCGTATCGAACTGGGCGAGATCGAAGCCCGTCTGCGTGATTGCGCAGGGGTGCAGGATGCCGCCGTGGTGGTGCATGACACGCCCACTGGCAAACAGTTGGTCGGTTATGTAGTGGCCGCTGCCGCTGCCGCTGCCGGGCTGGATCGGCGCTTGAAGGCCGAGCTGCAAACGCAGATGCCGGACTACATGGTGCCGGCGCGGATCCTGGTGCTGCAGCGCTTCCCGCTGTCGGCCAACGGCAAGCTTGATCGTCGCGCACTGCCGGTGCCGGAATGGACGCTTGGCGGTTACCGCGCGCCGCGTAACGCGCTGGAATGCGCGCTGGCGACGATCTGGCAAGAGGTATTGGGTGTGCCGCAAGTGGGCATCGACGACAACTTCTTCGAACTCGGCGGCGACTCATTGCAGGTGCTCAAAGTCATCTCGCGGGTGCGTAGCCAGCCACAACTGGGCTTCGAATTGAAACTGCGCGACCTGATGCAGAAACCCTGCATCGCTGAACTCAGTGGCTACCAGGCTGCCGAGACTTCGAGTGCGCCGGACCCGTTGCTGGCCTTGAATGGCCGGGTGGCGAAGGTGCCGGCGCTGTTCTGCCTGCACGCCGGGTTCGGCACGGTGTTCGACTACGAGCCCCTGGCCCGCCGCCTGGAAGGACGGCGCACGGTGTACGGCCTGCAATGCCGCATGCTGCTCGACCCGCAATGGCAGGATGCGTCGTTGCTGGCCATGGCCCAGGCCTATGCCCAGCGCATTCGCACGCAACAGCCGCAAGGCCCGTACTACCTGCTCGGCTGGTCGCTGGGTGGCGCGTTGACGCAATTGGTCGCCCATGAACTGGAGAGCCAGGGGCAGACGGTAGCCTTCGCCGGGCTGGTCGACAGTTATGTGGCGGGTACCGCCGAAGCGGGGGACTGGCGCGAAGATTTGGCGGATTTCCTGAAGTTTGTCCTCGGTCAACCGTCTGAACAAGCACAGGCATTGATTGCCTTGAAAGCCGCAGGCCTGAATGAGCGCGAAGGCGCCGCCGCGGTGATCGAGGCGGCCATGCACGGCACTAATGACCACGCGGCGCTGGGCGCTAGTGAACTGACGCAGATATTCGCCACTGGCTCGTCGCTCAAACAACTCGCCTTGGCCCAGAGGCAATTGCCGAAGGTACAGGTTGGCAGCCATCGATGGTGGATGGCCGGGCGCGACGACGAACGCCGGGTGTTCGAGGCCCAGGTGGGGCATCACGGAGTGGATCGTCTGTTGGCGGGCGGGCACTACGAGTTGCTGCGTGGTGATCAATTGCTCAATGAACTGGACGACTTGCTGGAGCATCGCTTAGCGACTGCATGACAAAAATTGTGGCGAGGGGATTTATCCCCTCGCCACAGATGACCGCACTCACCTCTGGGGGAGCGTCGCTCGTTACAAGATTGATTATTGACCTCTTTGTGTAAAAGGACTCCCCCCATGGCCCTACTGCCAGAACTTGAAGCTTTCCTCGAACTCGCCATGTTCGGTCGCCTCACCGGCAAAAGCCGCCCAATGCACGAACAAACCCCGCAACAGGCACGGATCGACTTCGAAGCCTCTTCCAGCTTCCTCGATGTACCACTGGACCACATTGCCTGCGACCACTTCACCATCCCCGCCCGCGACGGCCACAGCCTCGCGGCGCGCCTGTATCGCGACGGCCAACCCTTCGACGGCCTGCAACCGGTGATGCTGTACTTCCACGGCGGCGGCTACGTGGTCGGCAGCCTCGATTCCCACGACGCCCTATGTCGTCGCCTCGCAGCCCAGGGTGGTTTTGCCCTGTTGACCGTGGATTATCGCCTGGCCCCCGAATGGAAATTCCCAACCCCGGTACAAGACGCCTGCGACGCCGGCAACTGGCTGGTACGCGAAGGCGCCCCCCGTGGTCTGGACGCCACCCGCGTGGCACTGGCCGGTGACAGCGTCGGCGCGACACTGGCCACGGTGTTGTCGATCATCGCCGTTCGCGAGCCTGCGGAACTGGCGCTGAAACCCAAGGCGCAGCTGCTGGTGTACCCGGTCACAGATGCCACCACCCACTGCGCCTCGCACCGGGATTTTGCCGAAGGTTACCTCCTGGAAACCCCGACCCTGGACTGGTTCTACGCCCACTACGCACGCACGCCTGCGGACCTGGCCGACTGGCGCTGCTCGCCGTTGCTGGCTGACGACCTGTCGGGTTTGGCGCCGGCGCTGGTGTACCTGGCCGGTTATGACCCGTTGCATGATGAAGGGTTGGCGTATGCCGAACGTTTGCGGGCGGCGGGGAATGAGGTGACGTTGCTGGAACAACCGGGCATGACCCATGACTTTTTGCGGATGGCGGGGTTGTTGGGGGAGGTGGAAGGGATTCATGCGCAAGTGGCGGGGTGGGTGCGATCGTGGTTGTGATCTGAAATGAAAAAGGCCGCCATCTCCATAAAAGGGATGGCGGCCTTATTGTGTCCGGAGCAAGGACTTTTGGTGGGACGTCTATCGCCTTCGCGAGCAGGCTCGCTCCCACAAATGAACTGTTTGTAACCTGGGTTTTGGATTTGCCGAACATCTCCTCTGGTAAGAACCCCTCAGGTCAGCTCGAACAAGTTGCCCGATGCGCGCAACATGGCGGTGCCGCTATCAATGCGCTGCGCGTAGTCTTCTGAAGCAATCTGCCATTTCAGGCCGGTCACCAACTCGCCAATGTGGGCGGTAGGTTGCAAAAGTTGCTCGGCACCGGGCAGGAACGGCAGGGCCAGGCCGCTGGCCTTGTCGATGACCTGGTAGCCGATGGTTGCCCCGCCAATACCCGCCGCCAACCCGCCAACCCCACCCAGTGCACCGCCGCGCTTGATGCCATACACCGTGGCCCCGGCCAGCATCGCCACGCCCAATACCCGCCCAGCCACCACCACCGGCGACAGCTCGCGGCTATTGTCATTGCCGAAGTAGGTCATGCGGTAGAAGAAGTAACCGGCCCACAGCTCCCGGGATTTCAGCTTGTCATGCATGAACCATGCGCGTGAGTCGTGCAACTGGTCATCGAACAGCGCCACCAACAGGGCCATGACTGGATCCTTGCTCGGCGTACCCCAGTCGTCACTAAACAGTTGCTTGGCACGTCGCTCGCCCGCTTCGTGAATAGCCGCGTGATCCCGTGCCTCGTCGTTCTCATTGAGCAGGTAGATCGTGTCGCGCAACAGCACATCGGTGATCTCGGCGCTCCAGTGGGTCTGCTCGCGCTTGAGGCCCCGGTAGTCGCGCTTGAATTCGGCGGCGGCCTGGCTGAGCTGGGTCTTGTCGATCTGTGGCTCATAGATCGGCGGGCCGGGATGATTCGTTGCCGCTTGTGGTGATTTCAGGCGATTTCCCAGGGCGATATCTTGCTGTTTCTTATAGTTCTCACGCCCTTTCTCGGCTTCCTCGGCCGTTGCCTCTGTTGCCTGAGTGAAGAAAGGCTGGAGTTTGTAGCTGTCGTTGTTTTGCAGTGAGTCGTTGGCATAACGGCCAATGCGCCAGCCGGTGATCCATCCCAGTTGATCGACCAGGGTTTCTTCCACGGTGGTGCTCAGCTGTTGTGGCACGTATTTCGAGGGTGAAGTATTGGAGGTTTCATTAGTCGCTATGCCCGGTAGGGTTTGGCGCCAAGCGTTGAAGCGTTCGACTAGTGCTTCGCTAAGTCCGAATTCCCTGTCAGTTGCAGGACTCAGGGCGCGCCACACTTTCTCTAGTTTCAGCCTTTCCGACAGCACTGTTTCCGGCACCTGCAGCGGCGCGCCAGCCGCAAAGGCTTCGGCATACAGGTCATGCAGGACGATCTGCGACACTAGCTCACTGGTGCCACCACGGGCCTTGCCCTGATCATTTTTCGGGTAGCCACCCCCGACATCGGAGTGCACACCGGGGTACACCACTTCATAGGTATTGGCCGGGTATTGGCCATCCTCGTTGCGGATCGAATCGAGCGGAAAACACGCACGCTGTTCGAAAGACGCAACGAAATGTCGGCAGCATTTGACGAGCTCCGGAAAGGTTTTTGCCTCCGGCAACAACTGGCTGTCATCGGCCCAGTCCATGTGCCCGGCAAAAAATGGTGCCACGTTAGCGATGCCCACTGAGGCCACGGTGTCCAGTATGCCAAGGAATTCGACGCTCACCGGCAGGCCGATCAGGCTCTGTGACGGTAGTTCCGCCCCCTCCGGGGTTTCGAACAACTGGCTGAGCCAGGTGACGAAGGTCCGGGCTTCTGCTGCGCCGCGGGAGAACCCGTATATGTACAGCTTGACGCCCAATACTTTGGGTGTGGCCCGCTCCACGCGGTCTAGCAAGGTACCGAGCACTTCTTTCATCACCCGCCTGCGCTTGCTGGGGCCGGCGCCAAACATCAGTGGAGCTTTCCACGTGCTCATAGAGGCGACGGCTTTCGCCCGTCGATCCTGAGAAAGTGGAGTTCCATTAAGCGCCGTATGCAAAGCGTCAAAGACGGAAACCAGAGCCCAGTTGATGCGGTCTTCACCGCCGGTGGCATATTTCAGCCCGTCTTCGCTGTAGTCCAATTCGCCAACTTCAGGGAAGGGCGTGCCCACACCGGGCATATAGTAGGAAAAGTAACCATTCTTTTTGGCCTCAGTGCCTTGAAGCGAGGCATGGAACAGCTTGGCGATGTTGCTCGGGTGATTATTCTTGGTGTCGTTGTTGTCATTGTTATTTGTGCCATCGAAAAACAGGCTGATGTGCAGACTGTGGCAACAACAGAAAAGTTGTGAGCGCCGCCCTTGAGCATCAGGTGTCCGCTGGAAGCGATCCTCCTCATAAGTGTGTTTTTGATAATTTTTTGTGACGATCCGAACATCCGCCGGAAGACGCCCCTCTAAAGGGAATACCGGTGGTGCCCAGGCTTTAGACTTTGAGTTGTTTTTTATTTCGGACATACAGCTGGCTCCTTCATCTGCATAGGTTCATTGATTGGATAGTTAGGTTGGCTATACACCGCGCAAGCGGTAGTGACCTTGACACGATTGCACGTTAAAAAATGCACTTTAAGGTCGCACGATTCTGTGCCTGGCCACTCTGGAATATCTACGCTGGCACTGTGGTGTTGAAAATTAGCTTCGTGCTGAGCCCATGATTCTTCATCGAAGCCATACCCTGTTTGTCTTCGTTTTAATTTTGCAAAAGGTTCAGGGTCAACTTCCCATTCAATATGCGCCTTCAAGCCAGGACGCCACTTGGTCGGCATAATAATGCAGCACGAACTTCCCCCTCCGCCATGAGCACGATAGCCGTTCACCGATAACCAGTTGATAGCATGGACTGTATGATTGACGGCCTCTATATTGCCGCCTGCCATTTTGTTATCCGCAGGGGTGCACCCAAGCAGCATAAATGTCGCCCCGCCCAGCAACCATAGTCCCCTTTCTTTCCTTTTCATTGTTTGCATTACTAGCAACTCCTTTGCTTGAAATCAGAAACCCAAGATTTTGGCGATTTTGGTGGAAAGACCGGAGTTGGATTGTTCATGTTCAGACTTCCCTGGCTTGGATGAGCGTTCAGGGCGGTGCCCTTTTCACCCGCTGTTAAGACTTGAAAACCTCTCAAAAAGTAAACAGGCGGGGATATAGGAAACATCTACGGCGCGTGTAGGATTGGTCTCTGTGTCGTAGCGCTTTTGATGTAGGATTTTTTACGGTCTTTTCGAAGGGGAGGGGAACAGCGACTTTGGACGGGGCAGATCGAGCGCGGATTGATCTCTTTTCACAGCTCTCCCGTGGATGGGTTCAAGTCTTTTTAATAGCCCCACCCAGTTACTTCATGAAAGCCACAGCACCTTGCGTCGTTGCCTACAGTTACTCCAGAATCCGCCGGCTTGTGCGCCTTGGGGTCGCTCGGTAACTTGGATCGGGTCACTGATTGTCAGTGATCGGGTTTAGTAGCCCGAGGGTTGTTAGTTAGGTGCATAGCGCTCCCTTCAGTCAGGTATTCATATGCCTGAACTTGATGGTGGCTGTGCGCAGGGCGCTTCGGCGCGCCGGTTAATGCTAACTCCCCCGGTCTACTAACCTGCGTACAGCCGCCACCCTTCGTTTAGTAGCAAGGTGGTTGCGGCTCCATCCAGGGAGTTTGCAAACATGTTCAAGGTGACACCAAATCCGCCGGATACCGATCCGACACCCTCGTCAGAAAATTCCGACTCAAACAACCCCAACGACCGCATCCCCTCGGCCGCCGACATCCAGTCCACCCCGCGCAAGCTCTGCAGCATGTTCATCGTCAACCCTGAACTCGATGTTGAAACCCTTCTGGCCCATGCCTGTGAGTCACTGGCTTCGGCCAATGTCATGGCGTTGGATCTGGCGGATCATATGCAAGGGGCAGGTCGTCATTCGTTGTTGGGGATTGCCCAGGTGATCATGTTGGGGGAGTTGGCGGTGAACCGGGCGTTGGACCGGATCGATCCGCCTGAATAATCAATGTTGGAGCGAGGGCCGCCTTCGCGAGCAGGCTCGCTCCCACAGTTGACCGAGGTGAACGCGGATTTTGTGCACACCGAAGATCCCCTGTGGGAGCGAGCCTGCTCGCGATGACGGCATCACATGCACCGCAAATATCGGCCCATACAAAAATGCCCGCATCTCGCGATACGGGCATTTTTTCATTTCAGCTCAGCCTCAGAAGTCGTACTTCGCGGTGATCTGCATGTTGCGCGGCTCTCCGTAGAAGGTGGTGCCGAAGTTGCCCAGGCCCGTCAGGTAGCGCTTGTCGAAGACGTTGTAGGCGTTGACGGTGAAGCTCAGGTGGTCGTCGTATTGATAACGGGTCATCAGGTCGACGAGGGTGTAGCCGCCTTGCTTGAGCATGGTGCTACCGCCTTCGCCGCCGCCTACGTTCGGGCTGTAGCTCTGGCCGTAAAACGCACTCTGCCAGCTGACGCCACCACCGACGGTGAACTGGTCCAGCGCGCCGGGCAGGCGGTAGGTGGTGAAGGTGCGTACGACGTGTTCCGGTTTGCTGGTGGCCAACGGGAAGCCGAAGATGCGTTGGTGATCCTTGTCGCGGGTACGGGCATAGGTGTAGCCAGCCGATACGTTCCAGTCCTGGGCCAGTTCGCCGGCCAGTTCCAGTTCAACGCCATTGGTGGTGGCGCCGTCGACGGCTTTGTAAATGCCGTCGCCGGTAATCTCATTGGTGCCGATCGACTCGGCAACGTTGTCCTGCTCGATGCGGAAGAAGGCCAGGCTGGCGTTGAGTTTGCCTTCCAAGTAGGCCGCTTTCAGACCGGTTTCGTAGCTGTCGCCTTCAACCGGGTCCAGGGTCTTGCCATCGGCGTCCTTGTTGATTTGTGGCTGGTAGATGCTGGTGTAGCTGGCGTAAACCGAATAGGTATCGTCCAGGTCATAGACCACACCGGCGTAAGGCGTGACGACGCCGTGTTCCTTGTAGCTGGCGTGGGTGTCGGCCAGGCCGGCGCCGGGGTAGTAGGTGTAATCCTCGTTGTACTTGTAGGTGCTTACGCGACCGCCGAGGATGAACGACAGGTCGTCGGTCGGGCGCAGGCGCGTGGCCAGATAAGCGCCGTTCTGGCTTTGGGTGCGCTCGTACTTGCCGTTTTTCGGGAAGTCCGGTTTCGCGATATGGCCTGTCCAGTCAAAGATGTTTCCCGGTACCGATCCATCGGAGTCGGTGGGGGTGCCATAGGTTGCGCCAGTCTGACGGGAGTGGGACGTCATGAAACCTGCCACCAGTTCATGCTCGCGACCGCCCAGGGTGAACGGGCCGGAGACGTTCACGTCAGCGGTGTTCTGCACGCGATGGCCTTCCCAGTGCCCCTGGTAAAAGAACATGCCTTCGCCGGTGTCGCGGTTCGGGTAGCCACCGCTGGCCGAGGCCAGTTGGGTGTCGTGATCGGTGGTTTTCTGGTCGAGGCTGAGCTTGAGTTTCCAGTCGTTGGCCAGCGCTTGCTCGAGGGACGCGAAGTAGGTGGTGCTGTCGAAGTCGCGGCGGCTCCAGTCGGCGCCCGGGTTGAAACCGCGGGAGAAGTCGGTCTTGCCGCCGTCGGCGTAGTAAACCGTGTTACCGGTCCAGGAACTGCCGCGAGGGGTGGCGCTGGATTTGTCGACGCCCAGGGTCAGCAGGGTATCGTCGGTCAGGTCGGCTTCGAGGATGCCGTAGTACAGGTCTTTCTTCTGGCTGTAGTGGTCGATGTAGGAATCTTTGTCCTGCAAGGCACCGACGAAACGGCCGCGCACGCTGCCGCTATCGTTCAGCGAGCCGGAGATGTCGCCCTCGGTACGGTAGTTGTCCCAGGAACCGGCGGTGGCGCTGACCGAGGCCTTGAAGTCCTTGGTCGGTTTCTTGCGGATCAGGTTGACCGTGGCCGCCGGGTCGCCGGCGCCGGTCATCAGGCCAGTCGCGCCCTTGATGACTTCGATGTGATCGAGGCTTGCAGCGTCATCGCTGTTGTTGGGGTTTTCACCGTACACGCCGTCGTAGGGAATGTTGACGCCATCGTATTGAAAGTTGGTGATGGCAAAGCCTCGGGCGGAAAATTCGGTACGGTCGCTGTCGTACTTCTGGGCGGTGACACCCGGGGTGTTGCGCAGCGCATCGGCGACGCTCGTCACACCGCGATCGTCCATCTGCTGACGGGTCACCACGGTCACCGACTGCGGCGTTTCGCGAAGGGTCAGCGGCAGCTTGGTGGCGGTAGTAGTCGCACCCGTGGTGTAGGAGCCGGTGTCTTCAGTGGTCAAGCCCAGGGCCTGGCCGGAAATGGTGGTAGCGCCCAGTTGCAGGCTCGACGAGCCACCCGACACCAGCGTCACGCTGTTGCCGTTGATCTGGAACGAAATGCCGGTGCCCTTGAGCATCTCGGCCAGGGCCGCGGAGGGCTCCAGCGAGCCGGACACCGCGCGGGACTTGATGCCGGCTACCTGGTCCGGGCTGTAGAGGATTTGCAGGTTGGTCTGCATGCCCAGTTGGGTCAGCGCGCTGGACAGCGGCTGCACGGCAATACTCACTTTTACAGGTGCTGCGTTGGCCATCGTGCTCCCCAGCAACGTGGCGGTCAGCAGGACGCTGGTCAACAGCGTTTTGTGCAATGACGGGCGCTGTACGGCCAGCGCGAGAGGGGTACGGCGTGGAAGAGATCGCATTACTTGCCTGTGCTCCTGAAAAAGTGTCGTGCAGATTTTTTATTAATGGGAATGATTATTAAGACGAGATGCGATTGCGAAACCGGAAAAGAAATGTGAAAGAAATGTCATTGGGGTTCAGGCAGGCACCAGCTCGGTGACGACCCGTCCGCTTTCCATGCGCACCAGTTGGTCGGCGACATCGAAATAACGGTCATCATGGGAGATCACGATGATGGTCTTGCCCAGGCGCTTGAGGTCCGGCAGCAGCTCGGTGTAGAAAATCCGCCGGAAGGTCGGGTCCTGGTCGGCCGCCCACTCGTCGAACACCAGCACCGGCCGCTCTTCCAGCCAGGCATTGACCAGCGCCAGGCGCTTGCGCTGGCCGGTGGACAGGTCGGTGGTGGTGAAGTTGCCGTCCTTGACGCTGACCTTGTGCGCGATCTCCAGGCGCTGCAGGTATTTGTTGGCGTCTTCGGGGATTTGCGTATCGCCCTGGACCACGTCGTCAAACAGGTAATAGTCGGCAAAGATGGTGGTGAACAATTGCCGATAGTCATCGCGATTGTGCGCGTCGATGGCCTCGCTGTTGACACGAATCTGTCCCTGTTGCGGCGTGTACAGGCCTAGCAGCAATTTGATCAGGGTGGTCTTGCCACAGCCGTTCTCGCCGACGATGAAGGTGATGTCGCCCTGCTTGATCGACAGGTTGACCGGGCCCAATTGGAAGGGCGCAGCACCCTCGACCGACGGGAAGGCGTAGCGCACGTCCGTCAGTTGCAGTTCGTGCACGGCCTGTTTGACCTTGCCTTGGTCGCTGAGCAGCAGGTGCGGTTCCGGGGTGGAAAACTGTTCGGAAAGTTCAGCGATGCGGCGAAAGGCGATCTGCGCACGGCTGACAATCGGCAGTGTGCCGATCAAATGCTCCAGCGGGCCTTTCATATACAGCAGCACCAGCACAAAGCCGCTCATGACGGTCTTGTCGGCGCTCGGCCAGAACGTTTGCAGGGCCAGGGCCAGGCCGATGACCACAAAGAACAGCATCGAGCCGAAGGTCTTGGCGATGACGAAGGTGTTGATCGAACGCACCTGGGTGTTGCAGATGAATTCGGCGGTGCCCTTGATGCCCGATGTGTACATGCGCTGGCGGCGAGGACGGTGGATGCGCAACTCCTTGGCGCCTTCGGCAATGGCGTTGTAGTGCTTTTGCAGCTCGTCTTCAGCGTCGCGGGCGGCCATGAAACCTTGCACGCCCTTGCTCTGGGCGTAGGCCTGGATCGCGCTGCCGATCAGGATCGCGGCCACCATGATCAGGAACATCGGCCACGACAGGATCGCCAGGTAGCCCATGCATCCCAGGGTCACGGTCAGGGAAATCGCCAGTGGGGCGAAGGCGAAGGCGAAGTCGCTGATGGTGTCGACGTCGTGGGTCAGCACCGGGATCAGGCGATGGCTGCGGTAACGCTCGATCTGTTCGATCGGCGCCGACAGCACCTTCTCGCCCAGCTGTTTGCGCAGCTTGGCGATGATGTGCTGGCCTACATAGTTGGTGCCGATGTCGGAGCAGATCGAACTGGCCAGCGCCAGCAGGCACAGGCCGGCGAACAGTGCGACCACGCCCTGGGTCAGGCCGCTGTCCGAGTGCAGGGCATTGTTGATGGTCGCCAGCAACACCGTGACGCTCAGTCCGCCGACCATGCCCAGGAATATGGAAGCAGCGACGATGAATCGAAAGGGTTTGAGCAGGGCGAACAATTCGCCGATGGCGCCTCGGGTAGGCTGGGTCATGGAAGACGGTTCCTTGGGTCGGAAGGCAGATACCCAGTAGAACGTCTGGTCGAGGGGTTAATTTAGAGGGGGGTGACTGGTGGCGGGGAACTACACGTAAATCCCTGTAGGAGCTGCCGCAGGCTGCGATCTTTTGATCTTGTTTTTAAAAAAATCAAAGTCAAAAGATCGCAGCCTGCGGCAGCTCCTACAGTGGATGGTAGGGGGGGTCAGAGATTGCGCACTACGCGAAAGCCTATCCAGTCCCCGCGTTCCTGAGGGTATTGGCTGTTGCGGTTTCCGGAGCGGGAGAACACCGGGGCTTCCCCCCAGTCGTTGCCGCGGATGCGCACGGCTTCGCAGTTGGGTTCCAGCCAGGCGCTGCCATCGGTGGGGGCGTCGACGTAGTTCGGGTGTTCGCAATCTTCGACCCACTCATAGACGTTGCCGTGCATGTCGTACATACCGAAGGCGTTCGGTGGGTAGCTGCCCACCGGCGAGCTGTAGCTGTAGCCGTCCGCCGGGCCGTAGGTGTTGGCGTGTTTGGCGATGCTGTATCCCTTGCCTTCATCGAACGGAAAGGGGAACGGGCCTTGGGTGCCGCCGCGTGCGGCGTATTCACGCTGGGCCTCGCTGACCATGCTGTATCGCTGTCCGGTTTTCTTCGACAGCCAGGCGACGTAGTTCTTCACGTCGTCGAAGTTCATGCACACCGCCGGCTGACGCGGGCCCTGCGGGTAGCGCGGCTTGCTGGCGATGCACTCGCGACCTGGCCGGGTATCGCCGTTGGCGATGGTCACGCCGCTTTCCTTGATATATCTGTCCCATTCACCGGCGGTGATCTGGAAGCGGCTCATGGCGAAGGGTTTGGCGAAGGTCACCTCATGCATCGGACCCTCATCGGGCTCGCGGCCGACTTCGTCATCGGGCGTGCCCATGGTAAAGGTGCCGGCGGGCAGCACGACCATTTCCGGGCAGTTCTTGCAGTCCTTGAATACCTTGCCCGCTGGCGGTGGGGTGGCAGCCTGTGCGGCGCAGGGGAGCAGGCCGGCGATGAGGGCGGTTAGGGCGAGGGCTAACATGTGACGGGTCATTTTCTATCTCGATAAAGAAGAGCGAACCCTGTAGGAGCGAGCATGCTCGCGATGGACGTCAACGATAACGCGGGGTGTCTGAATATCCGCAGTGTTCTGGCGACCATCGCGAGCATGCTCGCTCCTACAGTGAATGGTGGTTTCAGGCGGTTTTGTTCAGTAGGGCCGTGAACCGGTCGATTTCGTGTTCACTGTTGAGCAGGCCGGGAGCGATGCGGATCACCGGGCCAGCGTCACGGTCCACCGAGTCGCAGACCACGCGGTTCTGCATCAGCCCGCTGGCGACCTTTTCGCAGTCCTGGTCCTTGATCCGGAAGAAGGTGAAACCGGCGGACAGTTGCGGGCTCCTTGGCGTGACCAGTTCGATCCGCGGCTGTTCCAGCAGGCGATCCTTGGCATAGCTGTTGAGTTCATGAATGCGCGCCTGGACCTCGGCCTTGCCCAAATCCAGGTGCAGCTTGAACGCTTCGTCCACGGCCCAGCGATGGTCGAAACTGTGATAGCCGCCGGGGGTCATGATGGTCGCGAAATCGGTGGATTCGCTGAAGGTCGGAATGATCGGCGTGACGTCCCGGACCTCGGCGGAGCGGGCACAAATGATCCCGGTGCCACGGGGGCCGAACATCCATTTGTGCGTACCGGCGATAAAGAAGTCGCAGTGCATGTCGGGAAAGTCGAGGTCCTCGACGCCAAAGCCGTGCACGCCGTCGACCACATACAGGATGCGGTCCTTTTCGTCGCGCTTGCGGTTGTACTCTTCGACCAGCTTGCCGATTTCACCAATCGGCAGTTTCACACCGCTGCCCGATTGCACCCAGGTCATGCCCAGCACGCGGGTTTGCGGGCGGATGCCTTGGGCAATCGAGCCCAGCACTTCGTCCACGGAAATGTCGCGGCTGCTCTCGAACAGCTTGAGCTTGCGCACGTTCGTGCCTTGGCGTTGCTGACGAAATTCCAGCGTGTAATTCGTGGAATAGTGTTCATGTTCGCTGACCAGGATTTCCTGATCCGGCCTTACATGAATCCCGCCATAGATCATCGCCAGGCCTTCAGTGGTGCTGCCGGTCAGCGCGATCTGCTCGGGTTTGGCATTGAGGTAGCGTCCGGCCCAGACCCGCACATTGTGCTCGCGTTTCTCGGTTTCCTGCAGGTCCCAGTCCATGGCCCGGCCAGGGTTGCGGTCGATGTTGGCGCGGTGCATGTCGATCGCGTTGCGCACCGGCGTTGGGTGCGAGGTGACGAGGAAATTGGCGAAATGCAGGTAGTTCGGGTCCTGATTGAACAGCTGGCGCAACTGCGCCCATTTGCCCTTGGGCAAAGGCGGTGGCTGCTGTTGTAGATCGCCGGCCAGGGCTGGCGGGTACACGGAAGCAGCCAGGGGCAGGCCGGCGGCGAGAATGCCGGCCTGCTTGAGGAAGGAGCGACGGTTGGTCATGGCTTCGGGTTCGCTTGGCAAAAGTGGCATCAGTTTTTGGCGACGGGCCGGGAGGCTTTTTCGACCTGGTCCCAGACCCGCAGGAAATTGCCGCCCCAGAGTTTGGCGATATCGGCTTCGCTGTAGCCGCGGCTGATCAGCTCGGCTGTCACGTTGCGCGCCTCGCTGACGTCTTTCCAGCCGTCCAGGCCGCCGCCATCGTTGAAGTCGGAACTGATGCCGACGTGATCGATGCCGATTTTCTTCACCGCGTAGTCAATCGCGTCGCCGTAGTCCTTGAGGGTGGCCTTGGGTTCTTCGTCGACAATCGCGTAGAGCTGGCTGGCGTATTCGCCGAACCGTTGTTCCGACCACACGGTGATGATCGGGTCGCCCGGCATCAACGCCATCTCCAGGCCTTGCAGGGGTTGCAGGTCGAAACGCGCACGCAGGGCGTTGAGCTTGTCCTGGGTGGCCTGGCTCAGTGGGCGGATGTAGGTCGGGAAGCCGACGATCTGCACCACGCCGCCGCTGTCCTTGATCAACTGCATTTCGTGGTCGCTGAGGTTGCGCGGGATGTCTACCAGGGCGCGCGGGGCGGAGTGCGAGGCCACCATCGGCGTGCGGCTCAACCGGGCCACTTGCTCCAGGGCCTTGGTCGACATCTGCGAGACATCGATGATCACGCCGAGGTCGTTGAGGCGCTGCACGGCCTGCTTGCCGATGTCCGAGAGACCGCCGAGGGCGTCCCGGGAATCGTTGAAGAACGGCAGCGGCCTGGATGAATCGGCCCAGGCGTTGTTGCCCACATAACTGAAACCGAACATGCGCATGCCCCGTGCCGCCCATTTATCCAGGGCATTGAGGTCGTTGCCCAGTGGGTAGGCGTTGAGCATGCTCAGGAAGATTGCAAACTTGCCTTCGCCATGCAGGCGCCGGAAATCGTCAGGGGTGTAGGCGATGGCGGCCTGGTTGGGGAAGTCGCGCACCAGGGCGCTGATGATCTTGTAGCGGGTTTCCTGTTCGAAGCGTGCCTCTTCGACGAAGCCGGCGGTGGGGCGATGCGGCGCGTTGGGACCGTTCCAGATTTCCGGCCAGCCGAAAATTGTCAGGGCCGCACCGGACAGGCGTCCGCGTCCGCTCTTGACGAGGTCGAACTGGCCGCTGCCGTCCTTGTCGGCTTCATTGCCGGCGGTACCGAAGTCCATGGGTACGGTGATGTGGCTGTCGAACGAGAGAAGGCGCTCATGCAGTTCTTCGGCCTGCTTCATCACTTTGACCGGGTAACCGTGATTGTCCTTGAGCCCGTAATCCCAGGCCGCAAAGCCTGCGCCCGCGCAGATCGCCAGGGCTAGCGGCAGGCCGATGAAAAGAGCCTTTTTCGAACGTGGTTTTGTCATTGCCGTCTCAGTCAGGGAGCCTTTGCTATCTGGGAGGAACGAGTGATCGACCAAGGAATTTAGGTGCTCCTGAAAAGATCGCAGCCTGCGGCAGCTCCTACAGGGGCAGGCATTTCATGTAGGAGCTGCCGCAGGCTGCGATCTTTTGGCTGCACCATAAATTTTGGAAGGGAACAAACGTTCTAGCTTGGATAAAGCCTGCTTCATGGCTGACACAGGTAGGGCAATGACGATTTCTCGACGATGGTTCATGGCAGGCCTGGCGCTGACCGGCGCGGCTGTGCCCGCGGCTTTTTATGGGCATCGCCAATGGACGAAGCCGGACCCGACGATCACCCCCGGCGAAGCGTCGTTCGAGGTGGCGGATGTCGCCGGCCAACGCCTGGCGGATACGCTGCGTGGTGTCTGGCAGATCCGTTTCGAAGGACGTGATGCCGGGCTTGAAGGCTTGCCACGGGACGGGCTGGAGTTGTTTCTCGACATTGGCCACAAGGGCCGTGGCCTGGTTGGTTTTCTCGACACCGCCGAGCGCTTGCGTTCCAGCGAAGCACCGCGATATCAGGTGCTGGGCGATGTGGCCGGGGTCAAGCCGGCGCAGTTGAGTTGGCGCTTGCTCAGCGCCCGTGGCAGCTGTGACTACGAGTTCAGCATGGCGCTGGACGAAGTCTGGGCCGGTTTCGGCAATGCCGGCAGCGCCAGCCTCAGTGGTCGCGTGCTGGATCTGGATCGCCCCTTGATGATGACGACCCAGGACAATCGCTTTGTCGCGGTCAAGAAGGTGTTCCCCGAAGCCCGCGAACGCACCGCTCTGAATCCACCGCTGCTGGCCTGGCTGACGTCCCAGGAGCATCGCTTGTTCCACCAGCTCTGGCATGCGTCCAGGGATAAATGGCACACCTTGCCCGAAGACAAGCGCGACGCCTTGCGCGGCATCGGGTGGCAGCCCGGGCCGCGGGATAAGGAGCGTGACGCCCGTGGCACACGCAAGGATCGCAACGGCTCCGGCGTGGACTTCTTCTTCATGCATCGGCACATGCTCGGCACCGCACGTTCGATGCAGGACTTGCCGTCATGGACGCGGTTCCCCTTGCCGCAACCGGAACTGGCCCGGGACCGCATCGGCTTCGCCAATTATTTCGACAACCACGACGGCACGGCGCTGCCACCTACCTGGCTGGCCGAAGACGATGACGAGTATTCGCAATGGGTCAGCGACATCAAGACCGCCGAGACCTACCACAGCAATTTCCAGGTCTGGGAGTCGCAATACCGTGACCCGCGTTACCTGTCGAAGTTGACCCTGGGGCAGTTTGGCTCAGAGGTCGAGTTGGGCCTGCACGACTGGTTGCACATGCGCTGGGCCTCGGTGCCGCGCGATCCGTCCAACGGCCAGCCAGTGCCGTTCGCCCGGGATCCAGCGGACTTTTCCGCGCGCTGGTATGCGCCGGAAAACGACTTCCTCGGCGATCCGTTCTCGTCCCATGTAAACCCGGTGTTCTGGCACTTCCACGGCTGGATCGACGATCGCCTGGAAGACTGGTTCCGCGCCCATGAGCGTTTCCACCCGGGGCAGGTGAGTCGGCTTGAGGTCAATGGCGTGCAGTGGTTCGCGCCAGGGCGTTGGGTCGAGATCGACGACCCGTGGCTGGGGCCGGGGACCCATGGTTGCAGCGCCACGCCGGGGTTGCAGGCGGGCAAGTCGGTGGAGATGGACCCGGAGACCATGAAGCTGGCGTTGCGGATTACCTTTGGCGAGGACGAGAAGAAGCTGGCGGATCTGTTCAGGAAGGTGCCGCAGCGGCCTTGGTATGCGCGGAATTTGAAGGTGAAGCCGGTCGTTACATGATCGTTCCCACGCTCTGCGTGGGAATGCCTCAACGGACGCTCCGCGTTCGGCTCTGGATGGGACGCAGAGCGTCCCGGGCTGCATTCCCACGCAGAGCGTGGGAACGATCAACTACAAAACCTGCCACCCACCCCCAAGCGCCTTGTACAAAGCAATGCTCGCCTGCATCCGCGACAGCCTCAGTTGTACATTCAAATCCTGCGCCGCATACAGTGTGCGTTGCGTCTCCAGCACTGTCAGCAAATCCTCGGCCCCCGCCTCATAGCGACTTTGGGCGATGTTGAACGCGGTCTGCGCCTGGCTCAGCTCCTCGCTCTGCCACTGGCGCTGTTCGTCCAGTCCGCGAATGCTGTTCAAGGCTTTTTCCACGTCGGCGAAGCCATTGATAATCGCACCGCGGTAGCTTTCCAGCAGTTCTTCCTGGCGGCCCAAAGCCTGGTCGCGCTCGGCGCCCAGGCGCCCATTGTTAAACACCGGCGCCAGCAATCCGGCGGTGAGGTTGTAGAAGGGGCTGCGCAGGATGTCACCGGCACGGTCGGCACCGGAGCCGATTTCCGCGCTCAGGGTCAGGGTCGGAAACATTGCGGCGCGGGCGACGGTGACGTCGGCCTGGGCAGCGGCCAGTTGCGCTTCGGCCCGGGCGATGTCCGGGCGCCGGCTGAGCAATTCGCTGGGTACGCCCGCGTCAATGGCGGGCCAGGACAATTGATCGAAATGTTCCCGGCCCAGCGCCAGTTCCTGCACCGGGCGGCCGAGGAGGGTAGCGAGGCTGATCTGCGCGTCGATGGCCTGCTGCCGTACCAGCGGTAATTGCCGCTGTTGCGCGGCCACCAGGCTTTTCTGCTGAGCCAGTTCCAGTGCGGTCGCGGAGCCGGAATCGAAGCGAGTCTGCACCAGTTTCAACACGTTCTGCGCGTTGGCCAGGTTGAGCCCGGCAATACGGCTTTGCTCCTGCAGCGACAGGGTTAGCGCATAGGTGTTGGCGACGCCGCTGAGCAACGTCAGCTCCACCGTCGCCTGATCGAACTCGCTGGCCTGCAACGCGAATTGCGCACTGTCACGGGAAGCGCGCTGGCCACCCCAGAAATCGATTTCGTAAGTGGCGGTCAGGTTGCTGTTGAAATAGTCCACGGCGCTGTTGTCGCTGTCGGCATCCAGTTGGCTGTAGCCATTGCCGCGCAGCAATTTCTGGCGGTTGGCGTTTGCCCCTGCCTGGACTTCCGGTAACTGCGAACCACCGGCGACCACCGTTTCGGCCTGTGCCTGGCGCACCCGCGCAATGGCGGCGGCCAGGTCGTAGCTGCCGACTCGGGCCTGTTCGATCAGGCGTCCCAGTTGCGGGCTGCCAAAGCGGTTCCACCATTGCTGGTTGTCGCGGGTAGCAGTCGAGGAGTGTGGTGATTGCCAGGCGGTGGGCGGCGTAATGCCGCTGTCCGGACGCTGGGCGGGACTGCCGCAGGCGCCGAGCAGCAGGCAGAGGGTCAGCAAACTCAGTTGCGGCTTCATGGAAAGATCATTCACTGGTAAGGGCCGTGACCGGGTCGAGTCGGGCAGCTTTGCGGGCCGGCATGAAGCCGAAGACGACACCGGTGACCAGGGCGCAGCCGAAGGCGCCCAACACCGCTATCAAGGAGAACGCGACGGCGACTTCGCTGAGGATCAGCACGCCGCCGACGATCAGCGCCAGGGCGATCCCGGCCAGGCCACCGACCACCGAAAGCATCACCGCTTCGGTGAGGAACTGGCGCAGGATGTCGCGCTGGCGGGCACCGGTGGCCATGCGGATGCCGATCTCGCGGGTCCGTTCGCGCACGGTCATGAGCATGATGTTCATCACGCCGATGCCGCCCACCAGCAGCGAAATCGCGGCAATCGAACCGAGCATCAGCGACAGGGTGTTTTGCGTGCGCGCTTCGGCCTGGATCATCGCCGCGTTGTTGGTCAGCTCGAAATCCTTCTTGCCGTTGTGCAGGCGCAGCATCAATTGCTCGATGGCGTGTTCCGTTTCCTTGACCTTGCGCGCATCGGCGGCGGCAATCGCGATGTATTCCGGGTTGTAAGTGCCGAATAACCGCACGCTGGCGGCGGAGTAGGGGATGGCGATGCGGTCGTCGCTGTCGGAGTCGCCGGAGCTGGCGCCTTTTTCCGCCAGCACGCCGACCACCTGGAAGGGTACGTTTTCGATCAGGATGTACTGGCCGATGGGATTGGCGACGTCCTTGAGCAGTTTGGTCCGCACCTTGTGGCCGATCACCGCGACCGCCGCGGCGTTTCGTTCATCGGCCTCGGTGAAGTAGCTACCTTGCACCACTGGCCAGTTGAAGATCGCCGGGAAGTTGGTGTCGTTGCCGCCAACGTAGCTCAGGTGGTCGAGGTTGCCGAAGCGTACCCCGGCTTCCTGGCCGTTGACCGGCATGATGCGCATCACCTGGGGCAGGCTCGCCACCGCCTTGACTTCGTCCAGGGTGACGATACCCAGCGGCGTGCGCGGGTTTGGGGACGCGCCACTGAGGTAAATGATGTTGGAACCGAACGCGCCCATCTGGGCCATGACTTGGCGCTTGCTGCCTTCGCCGACGGCCAGCATCACCACCACCGACGCCACGCCGATAATGATCCCCAGCAGGGTCAGCGCGGTGCGGAACCTGTTGATCCACATCACCCGCCAGGCGGCTTGCACCGCGTCGACCAGCTCGCCTTTCCAGGCACCGCTGGCTTGCGCGCCTTCAGTCAGGCGCTTGCGCAGGTCCACTGCTTGCAATGCACCGGGATTGGCAGGGGTTTGCGCGGCGCGATTGTCCAGGGCGCTGTCACTGATGATCAGGCCGTCGCGGATCTCGATGATGCGCTTGGCCCGCGCCGCCACTTCGCGATCATGGGTAATGAGGATCACCACGTGGCCCTGGCTCGCCAGCTCGTCGAGCAGCGCCATGACTTCCTTGCCGCTGTGACTGTCGAGGGCGCCGGTGGGTTCGTCGGCGAGGATGATATGGCCGCCGTTCATCAAGGCGCGGGCAATGGACACCCGTTGCTGCTGGCCACCGGAGAGCTGGTGTGGACGATTGCCGGTGCGTGTGGCCAGGCCGAGGCGCTTGAGCAGAGCGGCGGCACGGGCATGTCGTTCGGCGGCTGGAGTGCCAGCGTAGATCGCCGGCATCTCGACGTTATCCTGGGCCGAACCGGACGGAATCAGGTGATAACCCTGGAACACGAAACCAAAGGCTTCGCGGCGCAGCCAGGCCAGTTCGTCGCTGTCCAGGTCGGCGACGTTTTCTCCGGCGAAGCGGTATTCGCCCGAGGTCGGACGGTCGAGGCAGCCGAGGATGTTCATCAGTGTCGACTTGCCGGAGCCGGAGGCGCCGACGATCGCCACGAATTCCCCGGCATGGATCGACAGGTCGATGCCGCGCAACACATGGACTTCAGGCGCGTCGCCACCGCCGTAGGCTTTGCGGATGTCTGAAAGGTCGATCAGGGGCGTATGCATTTACCCGCCGCTCCCGTCGGCCGGGCCGATCAACAAGTGATCGCCTTCCTGCAGGCCGTCGAGGATCTGCACCCGCAGGCGGTCGCTGATACCGGTGCGCACGTTGCGTTGTTCGATACGGCCATTGCTGGCCACCACTTGCGCGGTCTGGCTGTCGGATTGCGCGCCGGCCTGCAGCGCGGCGATCGGTGCGGTCAGGACGTTTTGCGCCTGGCCTGCGACGAAAAATACCTGGGTGGTCATTTCCGCCATCAGCGCGTTGTCGGCGTTATCGACATCCAGCAGCACGGTGTACAGCACCACCCGTGCGCTGCCGCTTTTGCTCGAGCTGGCGGGGCTGCCGCCGCCCTGGCTGGTTTGGTCTAGGGGTTTGGGCGGTACGGGCAGGATCTGCCGCACGGTGCTTTTCCAGCGCCGGGTGCCGCCGCTCAGGGTGGTGAACCAGGCGTTCATGCCGGGTTTGACGTGGCCGATGTCGGCTTCGGAGACCTCGGCCCAGACGGTCATCGGCGACAGTTTGGCGATGCGCAGAATCAGCGGTGTCTGTTGCTGGGCGTTGAGGGTCTGGCCTTCGCGGGCATCCAGTGCGACCACAGTGCCGGACATGGGCGCATAGATCCGGGTGTATCCGAGCTCGGCCTGATCGCTGCGCAGGCTGGCCTGGGCCTGGCGAATCTGCGCCTGGATCATGTCGATGCGCGCCTGGGTGGCGCGCAGTTCGGCCTGCGCAGTCTGCACGTCTTCTTCGCGGGTGGCGTTGCCGGCCTTGAGGTGTTGCTGGCGCTGGAATTTCTGTTGGGCCAGGTCGTGTTGCGCGCGTTGCTCCTGAAGCTGCGCCTTGAGGTTTTCGATGGAAAAACGCCCGGCATCGAGTTTGGCCTGTTGCGTGGAGGGATCGATTTCCACCAGCAGCTGGCCTTCCTTGACCACGTCACCGACTTCCACGTGGATCTTTTGAATCTGCCCGGACGCTTGGGCGCCGACGTCCACGTAACGCCTGGGTTGCAGGGTACCCAAGGCCGTGACACTGCTTTCGAGGTCGGCGCGGGTCACCTGCACGGTGGCGAACCGGTCGCGCCAGGGCGGAATGAACTGCCAGGCCGCAACGGCGATAACGGGGATCAGGGTGAGTGCTACCAGCAGGGCGCGTCGGGTACAACGGGAACGTTTCATGCAGGGTTCCAAAGCAGTTGAACACTGCCGTGGAGCCGGCAGGGACGTGGAGCTGTCCTAGTAGACGAGGACAGCTGCAGGGAATTTAGCCTCGGACACGCGGCGTAACACTGTGGCTTGCCTCACTGATCGTTCCCACGCGGAGCATGAGCACGATCGGTAAGGCAAGCCCATGGCTATTTGTCGGGCCAGACAAAGCAATACTTTAAATCTACATGAGAATTACTATAAATTACGCATCTCAAATTGCCACTACCGTGCCACTGTGGCCGACAGGTTGCTTCAAGGACAGAAACCGCACCCGTGCGGACGGGAGTCATGTTGGAAAACTACTATCGAGAGCTGGTGTGTTTCCTCAACGCCAAGCTGGGCAACCGCCAGGTGGCTGAAGATGTGGTGCATGACGCTTACCTGCGAGTCCTGGAACGCTCCAGCGACACGCCGATCGAGCAGCCCCGGGCATTCCTGTATCGCACGGCATTGAACCTGGTGATCGACGATCATCGACGCAATGCATTGCGCCAGGTCGAGTCGCTGGAGGTGCTCGACAACGAAGAGCGCTATTTCAGTCCCTCGCCCCTGAGCAGCCTCGATCACGGCCAGCGCCTGGACATGCTCCAGCGCGCCCTGGCGGAGTTGCCCCGTCTGTGCCGCGAGAGTTTCCTGCTGCGCAAGATCGAAGGCCTGTCACACCCGCAGATCGCCGAACACCTGGGCATCTCCAAGGCTCTGGTAGAAAAGCACATCGTCAACGCCATGAAGCATTGCCGCGTGCGGATGCGCCAATGGGATGCGCATTGATCCTCGCGTTGATCCGTTCTTGTTAAATTTTATTTCACTGTCCTCGTTCCTAATCAACAGACGACCTGCTGTCCTGCTCAAGGCCGGCCAGGTCACTTAGGCTTATCTCCCCCGCCGCTCGGGGTACATCCAGAGGACACTGGAAATGACACAGGCAATTGCATCGCCCATCGTTCACGACCTGATCGGCGTCGGTTTCGGCCCTTCGAACCTGGCACTGGCCATCGCCCTGCAAGAACGCGGGCCGACCCAGGGCGAGCTGGATGTACTGTTTCTTGACAAGCAAGCCAACTACAGCTGGCATGGCAACACCCTGTCGACCCAAAGCGAGCTGCAGATCTCCTTCCTCAAGGACCTGGTGACCCTGCGCAACCCGACCAGTCCTTACTCGTTCGTCAATTACCTCAAGGCTCACGATCGCCTGGTGGACTTCATCAACCTGGGCACGTTCTATCCCTGCCGCATGGAGTACAACGACTACCTGCGCTGGGTGGCTGCGCAATTCGAGAAACAGAGCCGTTATGGCGAAGAAGTGCTGGCCATCGAACCGGTGCTGCACAACCAGCAAGTCGAAGCGCTGCGGGTGATTTCTCGCGATAGCGCTGGACATCAACAGGTTCGAACCACCCGTTCGGTGGTGGTCAGCGCGGGCGGCACGCCGCGAATCCCCGAGGCGTTCAAGGCACTCAAGGGCGACAGTCGCGTGTTCCACCATTCGCAGTACCTGGCGCAGATGGCCACGCAGCCGTGCGTGAACAACCAGCCGATGAGCATTGCAATCATTGGTGGCGGGCAGAGCGCGGCGGAAGCCTTCATCGACCTCAACGACAGCTTCCCGTCGGTGCAGGTCGACATGATCTTGCGCGGTTCTGCCCTGAAACCGGCGGACGACAGCCCGTTCGTCAATGAAGTGTTCTCGCCGGAGTTCACCGACCTGGTGTTCCAGCAGGACAGCAGCGAACGTGAGCGCCTGGTCAACGAATACCACAACACTAACTATTCGGTGGTGGACATCGACCTGATCGAACGCATCTACGGGATTTTCTACCGGCAGAAAGTCTCGGGCATTGCTCGCCATGCGTTCCGTACCCTGACCACCATTGAAAGCGCCAGCGCCACCGAGCGTGGCATCGAGCTGGCCGTGCGCAACAACGCCACCGGCGAAGTCACGGTCCGCCTCTATGATGCCGTGGTGCTGGCCACCGGTTACGAGCGGCAGATGCACCGCAAGCTGCTGGCCCCGCTGGAACAGTACCTGGGTGATTTCGAAGTGGATCGTAACTACAAATTGATCACGGATGAGCGCTGCAAGGCCGGCATCTATATGCAGGGCTTCTGCCAGGCCAGCCATGGCTTGAGCGACACGCTGCTGTCGATCCTGCCGATTCGTGCGCACGAGATCGCCGGTTCGCTGTATGACCATGGCAAGAAGCGCGGGCATCGCTCGATGGCGGATCTGCTCCTGGCGACTGCCAGCTGAAATCTTCGGCGGCGGTGAGGTCGCCTTCGTTGCAAACCCGCGACTCGCGTCAGACTTTTCGGGTGGTATTTCGGACTTTTCCTACAGAATGCGTCGTAAGTCTTCCGTAGCCTTGCCCCCCTCATCAATCTGACCCGGGGGGGCTACGTTGCCCAGCAAGTCCTTACGCATCCTGATCGCCGACGAACAACACTTCAACCGGATGAAAATAGAGCGGTTGTTCAACCAGCTCGATTACTTTCGCGTGGCTCCGGTGCAAAGCTTCGAGGAGCTTCTGAACCTGGTCGAATATGGCTGCGCGCCATTCGATCTGCTGGTCATCAATGCTGGCCTTGCGCACGGCAAGCTGGACCTGCTGGATTTCTGTCTCGACAACGAGCAGCTTGCGCATGCGCTGATCTTCGATGGCCAGTGCGCACAACTCCCTGTCATTGCGGCCTGTGAACGGCACAAGGTGCAGGTGAGCCACGCCTTGTTGCCGGACCTGGCGACGGTCCAGCGTTTGATGGCAATCGTCGATCGACCCCGACCGCTCGTCGGGACTGTCATTTCTGTCAGGTAGTTCAATCGAGTTATACGTGCAAGAGTTCAGGTGCAGCTACTGTGTCCCGTGCGGGCTCTTACCCATGGACCATCAGTGTCCGAATGTTGTGTTTATGCATAGGGAGTTGCCATGAAGCGCGCGTTGATTGTGGATGATCATCCGGCGATTCGAGGTGCAGTCAAAATCGTACTCAAGCTGGAGGGATACCAGCACATCTTTGAAGCGGCAAGCGGTAACGAAGTCTTGTCGATGATCCGCGAACATAAGCCTGAACTGCTGGTGCTGGACCTCAAACTCCCGAAGCTCGACGGTCTTGAGGTACTGGCACGGATCCAGATGGAAGAGATGCACTGCCGGGTGGTGGTGTTCACCGCCCAGGAGCCAGCGTTTTTCCAGGATCGTTGCATGCGCGCGGGTGCCGTGGCCTACGTCCCCAAGACCAACGATCTGCAGCATCTGCACAAAGCCGTGCGCGCCGTGATGGCCGGCTACACCTTTTTCACCCGATTGCCCTCGAGCTCGGTGTCCGTGAGCCAGGTGCTACGCAGTGAAAAGCACATGATTGACAGCCTCTCGGACCGCGAGTTATCGATTTTCCAGTATCTGGCCCGCGGTACGAGCAACAAGGAAATCGCCGAAATCCTGCACGTGAGCCACAAGACCGTGAGCACCTACAAAACCCGCTTGACTGAAAAGCTCAACGTGAAGTCGTCGGTGCATCTGCGTGAACTTGCCCAGCGTCATGCCTTGGTCTGAATGAACGCTATTCGATACCTGCTGTTGGCTCTTTGCCTGGGGGCATCGAGTGTCCTTGCGCAGCCGCAGACATTGGCGTTGCTGGGCCGTTCCAGCGCGGAAGGCCAGGTGCTGCCGTTATCGGTGGCCGACTCGCGCTGGTTGCAGCAGAAAGCCCGTTTGGTGCTTGCCGTTTCAGCCCCGGATTATCCACCTTTTGACATCACCACCGATCACACGCTTGAGGGGGTGACGGCCGACTATGCCGATCTGCTGCGCCAGCTGCTGCAGGTGGAGATCGAAGTCCAGCGCTATCCAGCCCGCGAAGACGCCCTTCGAGCAGTCAAGCAAGGGGCAGCAGACCTCCTGGGAACGTCCAACAGCTACGAGTCCCAGGACCGCCAATTACAAATGTCCCACGCCTATGCGGTGGATCAGCCGGTATTGGTGACCCGAGTTGACTCGCTCCAGGCACTGGACCCGACGCTGGCTGACAAGCGCCTGGCAACGCTCTACCACTACTTGCCTGAACAAAGCGTGCAGCAGTTCTATCCTGAAGCGCAGGTCCAGCTTTTCCCCTCGACACTGGCAGCGGTCGGCGCAGTCGCCTTTGGCCAGGCGGATGTCTATCTGGGCGATGCGATCAGCGCCCATTACCTGATCAGCAAAAACTACCTGAACAACGTCCAGCTGGCTGACTTCTCGCCCATGGAACCGGGGCGCTTCGCCTTTGCCATGGCCCGCGACAACCCGGCGCTGCTGCGCGTTGTCAACAAGGCCCTGACGGCGATAACGGCCAATGAACAAATGAACATCCTGCGCCGCTGGGGCGCGAGCGGGGTGTCCATGCCGGGCACGCAGTCGCTGCAATTGAGCGTGGCCGAGCAACGCTGGCTCGACCGTCACCCGCGCGTGAGTGTGGCGATCAACGAGAACATCCCGCCGATAACGTTCATGGACAGTGAAGGCAAGTTTCGCGGCATCGGGGTCGATGTGTTGGCGAAAATAAGCCTGCGCACCGGCTTGCAATTCGACATCCGGGGCATGCGCTCAGTGGCCGAGATGCTGCAGGCGATCAAGAGCGGCCAGGTCGACGTGCTGGCCGGCATCGGCCTGAGTTCCCGGCGTGAGGAAGACTTGCTGTTTACCCGGCCGTTCCTGACCAGCCCTTCCGTGCTGGTAACGCGCCTGGCGCCGGATAGCCCCAGGACCCTGGATGATCTGGCCGGAAAGACCCTGGCGCTGACTCAGGGCAATATCGCTGGCGAGTTCATTCGCCAATACTTCCCGTCGATTCGTTGTGTTGATGCGCCGCTGTCGGCCGATGCCATGGAAATGGTTGCCCAGGGCAAGGCACAAGGTGGCATCAACTCATTGATCAGTGCCCGTTACCTGATATCCCGGCAGTACCGTGATCGCCTCCAGGTCACCAGCACCGTGGGCATCGATCCCGCGCGCAGTACCCTGGCGACCGGTCGCGACGACACCGAGTTGCATTCGATCCTGGACAAGGCCTTGCTCAGTATCCCTCCCGAAGAAATCGACGACCTGATAATGCCCTGGCGCAATGACCTGATGGTGGAGCAGAGCTATTGGCTGCGTCATCGACAGAACATATTCCAGGCGTTCGCTGCCGCGGGCGCCTTGCTTCTCCTTGCCCTGTTGTGGATTGCCTGGCAGCGCCGGCAGATCCGCCAGCGCCAGCAATGGCTTGCCCGATTGCAGGAGGCCAAGGACACCGCCGACGATGCGAATCGCGCCAAGACCACGTTCCTGGCGACCATGAGCCATGAAATCCGCACGCCGATGAATGCCCTGATCGGTATGCTTGAACTGGCACTGAAATCCGCCGACAAGGGCGTCACCGACCGCGCGGCCATCGAGGTGGCGTCAAGTGCCGGGCAACAGTTGCTGGCCTTGATCGGCGACATCCTGGACATTGCCCGAATCGAGTCCGGACATTTGTCCCTGATGCCGGAGCGCACCAATCTGCACGCGCTGGTGGTGTCGGTGTGTCGGGTCTTCGAAGGCCTGGCCCGGCAGAAGAACCTGCTGTGGCGCATCGAGCTGGATGAGCACAGCGACCGCGATGTGTTGATCGACCCCACGCGTTTCAAGCAGGTGCTGTCCAACTTGCTGAGCAATGCCATCAAGTTCACCCACAAAGGCGAAGTCAGCCTGAAGTTGCAGGTTATGCCCGTGTTGCCGGACCGTATCGCGGTCAATGTGTGTATCGAGGACAGCGGCAGTGGTATCAGCGACTTTGACCAGCAACGCTTGTTCAGTCCATTCGTGCAGGTCGGGAATCGCCAGGTATCAGGCCGGCAGGGGTCCGGCCTGGGGCTGGTGATCAGCCGCACGCTGTGCGAAATGATGGGCGGGCAATTGCAACTCGCCAGTGTCCTGGGGCGCGGTACCCGTTTGGACATCAGCCTTGAACTGCTGGCATTGGAGACGTTGCCCGCCGCTGAAATGGCGCCGGGCGAACCGCCGGCAAGGACCCGGCCGCTGACAATTCTGGTGGTGGACGATTACCCGGCCAATCGGTTGCTGCTTTCGCGGCAACTGAGTTACCTCGGGCACCAGGTTCTGCTCGCAGAGGATGGCCAGCAAGGCTTCGAGCAATGGCGAAAACACGTCTGCGATCTGGTCGTCACCGACTGCAACATGCCGGTGGTCAGCGGTTATGAACTGGCGGGTGCGATCCGCGATGAGGAGCGCTTCCAGGTGGGGCCGCCGACGTTGATTCTAGGCTTCACTGCGAGCGCGCAACCCGAGGAGAAAATGCGTTGCATTGAAGCGGGCATGGACGATTGTCTGTTCAAACCCATTCAATTGGTCGACCTGAGCGCATGGTTGAGCTGCAGATTTCCCGTCGAATCGGCAGGCGTGCCCGAAGCGCCCCCCATCACCGAAATCGATTTAACCGGGTTGCAACGCTACACCGGCGCCGACAGTGAATTGATCGTGCAACTGCTGCAAGATTTGGCCGTGACCAACCGCGAAGATCGCGAGCGTCTTATGCAAGAACATGCCAGCGGTAATCGCCATGGCTTGAAAGACCTGGCGCACCGCATCAGGGGTGGTGCGCAAATGGTCCGGGCACAGGCTCTGGTGGCGTGTTGCGAACAACTGGAGCGTGCTTGTGCCGAGCGCGATGCCGCACTGATCGACGCAGCCGTCGATCAGTTGCACCAGGCGATGACGCGCCTGGACAAAACGCTTGAACAGGGCAGGGGCTTGAACCCGGCTGCTTAATCCCAGGTCGGCGCCAGGCCCTTGGGGCTGGTCAGTCGATAGCCGCGATCCAGGCTGGCGATCAATGCCATGTCGGCATCGCTCAACGTGATCGCGCTGGCCTTGAGGTTGCCGGCGAGGTTGGCGCGTTTGGTCGACGAAGGAATCACGCCATGACCCAGTTGCAGGGCCCAGGCCAGGGTGACTTGTGCCGGTGTTGCTTGCAGACGGTCGGCGATCTGCATAATCACCGGATCCTTGAGCACTTCACCGTAGGCCAGGGTCATGTACGAAGTGATCTGGATACCCTGGCTTTGCGCGAACTCGACGACCTGGCGGTTTTGCAGGTAGGGGTGCAATTCGATCTGGTTAGTGGCGATGTTCTGCGCGCCGACGGCGGTTATCGCCTGTTTCATCAGGTCGACGGTGAAGTTGGAGACACCGATCTGCCGGGTCAGGCCCAGGTCCCTGGCTTCGAGCAAGGCACCCATGAACTCCTCGACCGACACCTGGTCTTGCGGCGACGGCCAGTGGATCAGGGTCAAGTCCAGATAGTCAGTCTGCAGTTTGTGCAGGCTCTCCCGTAGGCTGTCGATCAGGCGATCCTTGGCGAAATTGGCGACCCAGATCTTGCTGGTGATGAACAGGTCTTCGCGGGCAATGCCGCTGGCAGCGATGGCCTGGCCGACTTCGGCTTCGTTTTCGTAGATCTGCGCGGTATCGATGACCCGGTAACCCAGTTCCAGGGCGGTGCTCACCGAATCGATGACCACCTGGCCTTGCAAGCGAAACGTACCCAGGCCGAAAGCGGGGATAGACATGAATGACTCCAGTGGGTGCAGTGGGAATGGGCGCGAGTATCCGCGCCTGTATCCGTGAGAAAAACCGCTGGATGGGCAAAGCAATGTTTACTGGAAATCAAAAATCGATGGCACGTGGTCTGGAATGCATTCCCCTGTAGGAGCGAGCATGTCGAATCGTCGCACCGTCGCGATGGACGTTAACGATTACGCGGGCTATCTGAATGGCCGCGTTGTTTGGGCGTCCATCGCGAGCATGCTCGCTCCTACAGGGGAACCAGCGCTCAGGCAATATCACTGCGGCTGAACTCCTCGCCAAGAAAGTCGATCAAGGTCCGCACCGACGGCAGCAGGCCACGGCGTGACGGGAAGATCGCATGGATAACGCGAAACCCTGATGTTCCACCACCTGGGTGAAGTAGTAGAGGGTGTTGAGGTCTTCCACCATCGTTCTCCAGATAGAACGCTAAAGCTGATTTTTGCAGTCTAGCGCAGCAAAGGTCACGGTTTTAAGCTCTGTCCATGACTTCACGCACCTCATCAGGAGACACCATGAAAAACATCATCGGTATCTACACCAGCCCGCGGGCCCATTGGGTCGGCGACGGTTTTCCGGTTCGCACGCTCTTTTCCTACGACAACCTGGGCAAGCACATCAGCCCGTTCCTGCTGCTGGATCACGCCGGCCCAGCTGAATTCACCCCGACCACCGCGCGACGCGGCGTTGGTCAGCATCCACACCGTGGTTTCGAAACCGTGACTATCGTCTACAAGGGCGAACTGGAACATCGCGACTCCACCGGCAGTGGCGGCAAGATCGGCCCCGGTGACGTGCAATGGATGACCGCCGCCTCGGGGATTCTCCATGAAGAGTTTCACTCCGAAGCTTTCGCCAAGAGCGGCGGCACCCTGGAAATGGTGCAGTTGTGGGTCAACCTGCCGGCCAAGGACAAAATGGCCGATGCCGGTTATCAAACCATACTCGATGGCGACATTCCGAGCATTGCCCTGGCGAACGACGCCGGCAGCTTGCGCTTGATCGCCGGTGAATTTGAAGGCCACAAAGGGCCGTCGCGCACCTTTACCCCAATCGACGTCTGGGACCTGCGCCTGAATGCCGGCAAGTTGCTCACGCTGGATCTGCATGAAGGACGCAACACCGCACTGGTGGTTTTGCGCGGCACGATTGAGGTCAACGGCGTGGAGTCGGTGCGTCAAGGGCAGTTGGCCTTGTTCGACCGCAAGGGCGATCAACTGACCCTCCAGGCCAGCGAAGACGCTGTAGTGCTGCTGCTCAGTGGCGAACCGATCGACGAGCCGATCGTCGGCCACGGTCCGTTCGTTATGAACACCGAGCAGGAAATCCACCAGGCGTTCGCCGACTTTCAGTCCGGTCGTTTCGGCCAGATGCACGGTTGATGCCTCGGGCAACCACTCCAGATCTACAATTGTTGATCGAGAGCTACCTCAAGGCTCAACAAGTGGCGAACGAACATGAAGCGCTGGATTCGCAGCGCTAACCGGGATACCCACGCCGACTTTTTCGGCATCGATAACACACGCGGACCCGTTCGGCCTGGCCTGTGAGCTGTACCGCGACCGGCGCAACGACATCGGGCTACAGCACCCTGACCAAGTAACCCGGACATATCGCCCCCTGTAGGAGCTGCCGCAGGCTGCGATCTTTTGATCTTGATTTTGCATGATTTGCAATTCGCCGAAGATCAAAAGATCGCAGCCTGCGGCAGCTCCTACAATGTGTGCGATATTTGCGTTAATCACCCGTGCCGGAGCTGCTTGATGCTGTCGTTACTGACCGAACACCCGCTGATTTGTGCCTTGCTCCTGATCCTGACCGATCTGGTGTTGTGGCGCTTGATCGGTACCCGTGGCCACAACGTGAAACTGCTGGTGCGGGTGGTGATTTTCTCACTGTTCAGCCTGGTACTGTTCAACGAAGGCATGAACCCGCTGGAACCCGCGCCCTGGGATGACAACGTGCCGTTGCACCTGGCGGCCACCGGTTTGCAGATCGGCTGGTGGCTGTTCGCTGCGCGCACCCTGACCGTGCTGATCGGTGCGGGCATGATGCAGCGGGTAGGGCACACCGGGCGACTGTTGCAGGACCTGCTCGGTGCTGTGATTTTCCTGGTCGCGGTCATCGCAGCCCTGGCCTACGTGCTCAATCTGCCGGTCAAAGGCGTACTGGCTACCTCCGGTGCCTTGGCGATCATCGTCGGCCTGGCCTTGCAAAGCACCCTCAGTGACGTGTTCTCCGGGATCGTGCTGAACACCACCAAGCCCTATCAACTGGATGACTGGATCGCCATCGACGGCACCGAAGGCCGGGTCATCGATATCGATTGGCGGGCCACGCGCTTGCAGACTTCCCAAGGCAGCATGATCGTGATTCCCAACTCGTTGGCGGCCAAGGCCAAGATCACCAACTTCAGCCGTCCCAGCGATATGTTCGGTCTGTCGATCAGCCTGCAGGTCAGCCCCCATGTCCGTCCGCAAATCGTGATCGATGCCCTTGAGCGAGCGGTGCAGGGTTGCCGAACCTTATTGACTTCACCCGGCGGCAAAGTAGCGCTCAAAAGCTCCAGTGCTGCCGGCAACGAATACGAAATCAGCGGGTTTGTCGCCTCGATGAGCGAGAAGCGCTCGGTACGTAATCAACTGTTCGATCTGGCGTACCGGCATTTGCGGGCATCGGGGATTCACCTGCTGTCGAGCGTCGAAGCCAACCCGTCGAACGACCTCACACGGCCCCGGGCGCTGCTCGATAGCTCGCCGCTATTTTCTACCCTGCGCCACGAAGAGAAAGAAACCTTCAGCCAGAACATGTCCCTGCAATCGTTCCGCACGGGCGAGACGATACTGGAGGCGGGGGAGGTCAGCGATCACTTGTTCATCATCGAGTCCGGGGTGGTTTCCGTTACGCTGAACCGTCACGGCACGCCCATCGAATCCGGACGCATGGGGCCAGGGGAGGTGATCGGCGAGGCCGGTATCTTGACCGATAGCGCGCTACCCGCCCAGTTCACCGCGAAAACCCCGTGTACGCTCTATCGCATCGAAAAACAGTACCTCAAGCCCTGCCTGGATGCCCGCCAGGACATCAACGATGCGATGAAAACCTTGCTGGATTTCCGTCTGAACAAGGCCAAGTCGCTGATCGCGGATGTCCCCCTCGTGGTGCCGAAGAAAGGGTTCTTGCAATGGTTGCGCAGTCGGGTGTGACGGCAGCATGGCGCGTTTAGCGGGCCATTGGCCTCCTCGACTTCTGCCCGATTGGCTATTTGTACACGCAGGCGGTAGAGCTAACTTAGTGCCACACCCACTTGCCCAGGAGCATGCCATGCAACCGCGTATCGATTTCTACACCGCTTCCCCTGACGCCCTCAAAGCCATGATCGCCCTGGAATCCGCCGTTTCCAAACTGCCGCTGGAAAAGTCCCTGATCGAACTGGTCAAGCTGCGCTCTTCGCAAATCAACGGCTGCGCCTTCTGCATCGACATGCATACCGCCGACGCGATCAAGGCCGGCGAAACCCCGCGTCGCCTGTTCGCCGTGACGGCCTGGCGCGAAGCACCCTTCTTCACCGAGCGCGAACGCGCCGCACTGCTCTGGACCGAATCGCTGACCCAGCTCAGCCTGACCCATGCGCCGGATGAAGACTACGAAGTGGTCGCCGCCCAATTCACCCCCAAGGAATTGGTCGACCTGACCGTTGCGATCAACACCATCAACGGCTGGAACCGCCTGGCGGTGGGCTTTCGCAAGACGCCTCAGGCCTGATTTTTTTGCCCCTGCGTCATTGAATCGCTCAGGTAATGAAAAGCAGACTGGGCGAGGGAAATAATGCTGTCGGTTACCTATTGCAAACGCCTCCTTTATTGGAGGCGTTTTTGTGCGATCCGCTGATTGTTCTGGCGTGGTAGTGACTATCTCGCTTGATAGTCTTCATTCACTTTTCCTTTCATACTGCACTTGTTAAATGGTTTTATGTTCTAAATAACTATCAGTTGTGCTAGTTACATAAACTTTCTTCCCGTGTCTATGATTCGTTCGATGTTGAACGCTTTTCCAAGGGGGAATTTGATATGGCCGTCACGTATAAAATTTACAGTCTTGAGCGGCCAGATTGGTTGCTCAGCTCAGGGCTTAGTAAAGGCATTTTTCATGATCGAAATGCCCTTAATATGATTCTTTCTGCAGGAAAAAAAGTTAGATTTCGGCAATCTCACCCACACTTAGATATGGGCGTTACGCTGAATTTATTGAATGATGATCGGGAAAAAGAACACTATGCCGTAGTGACTACCCAGTGGGGGGAAATCGTAGCCAGTCATACGTCAGTACTTTTTCTAACGACACCGTACACTGACTCCGCGGGAGAGCTTGTTAGTATTGAGGTGGATTTTGTAGACGGTGGTGAGTATCTACCAATTTGCCAGGCGGGATTAGGGGCGGATAAGTTTTTTAGAGACTGGAATCTGCTGGAAGCAGAATTCGCATTGTATATTTCTGACTGTGCAATGATTTTGATTCCGGCTAAAGACAAGGCGGTGCTGTGGGCTATGCATCAACGATCTGGCTTACAAAGCCTGGCTGCGTACTATGATGGTATTTTTGAGCACTTCAACTACCTTGCTGGGCTTTCATTTAATCCAACTGTGCCGACCGATAAAAACATCCCTAATCGCTACTTTATGAAGGCGGATAAGTCAGGGCCCGGTGCCGCCTACTATGGATGGTCGTGGACAGCGGAGTCAAAAGATTCTGTTGCAGAATTTTGGCTTAATATTGACGGGGCCAACTGGGGCAGTATTCATGAAATAGGTCATGGTTATGAGGGGCTGTTCAGGGACTCCAGCTCTATCAATCTGCGTGAGGTTTGGAATAATGTGTTCGCCGCAAGTTATCAACTTAAGGTATTAGGGGATGAGTTTTATCGAAAAGGGTGGCTATACGCTAGCGGCGAGGAACGTCTTTATACAATAGCTATGGAAGAGTTCGACAAAGGGACAGTTGGCAACAATTTAGCGTTAACGCTGTATTTTTTTCTGTTGATATTTGGGTGTGCTGGCGATCCGAGTATGGCCGAGTTTCACAAGCGCTATCGTCGACTCAGTAATGAGCCAAGTTTTCGGGCTGACAGCCATCCGGCGATGGATCTTTTGAGTGATGTCACTATTGATAAAGCTAATGTTGATACTTCCGAGTTTATGTCGTTTGCCAGTGCGCCACTGACTCTGCAGCAGACAATCAGGAATTCTTTTAGCAATGCTGTTCCGGTTTACCCTCTCTATTTACTGGTTAAGAACAATAGTCTGAAACAGATTCAGGCGCAGCTAGGGTTGAGAAGCCCAGTGGATCTTGTCAGTTGCTCTCAGCTAAGCATCACTGGTTTGACGGCTAGCATCACGATTAATTTTGATGGAATTTTATTAAGGGAACTACGGGGTAAGTCTCTTTTACTAGGAAATGGTCAAGGAATGGCCAGGGTTGTTGAAATAAAAAGTGCGACGGTTATTGTGAGCGGCTTGAGTTTGGGGGTCTATGCATTGCAACTGCCTTCTGTACGCGGCGGGGAATATCAGAGTGTCAGGTGTTATGCCGTGGTTAGAGATGCACCTAATGAAATAAATTGCTCCTACGTTAAAAAGGACGGAAGTTATCTGGTAGATCAGGTTGTAAGTTTGGGAGGCTTATATGGTGTTTTTTGCAGGCTTGACGTGCAGGTTTCTAGGGGGCGCTTGTTGGTCGATGTTGTTTATCCAGCTCCGCACAGTCTTTTTGAGAAAGAAGTGTATGCGCGGATAACAGTAAAAAATGTACATGGTGATGTCGTTTTTTTTCGAGAAATGTTGGGTGAGAAAACCGAGTTGTATTCTACGGTAGTTGCAATTTCAACGGGTTTTACAATTGAGGTTATGCACAGGGAGCCATCGCGCTTATTTGTATCTAGCAGCCTGGAGTCGGCAGTGATTGATAGGTGGGCACTTATCAATGAGTTGGTGGTGACTGAGCAAGGGCTTGTCAATGTCAGTCTTGGGACTAATGCTGGTGAAAATCTAAGGTCTGAAATTGATAAGTGTACGGAGTCTTTTTATACGCATCCGCATCTTGTTATACATGATGAGTATCCAGTTAAACAAGATCTTCGTAGGGCGATCAATACATTCGCGGAACCCGTAAGGAGTCAGCTGTTTGAACGTTATCGCAAGATTGAATTCGTACGGCCGCCCGTCAATCATACAGTTGATGGGTGGGACTTTACTTGGTATTGGCAAGGGAACGGTGGTCGCGCAGTTGGTTACTTAAATATGCAACTACTGGCGCGTACAATTGACTTGGTTTTTTATGCAGGTCGCCCCCATAGTTACTTTGCATCGACTTACCTGTCGGTGATGGTGAAATCAGAGAAGGGCGAAATAATTTACCTTCAGGAGTTTCGCGGAGATGTCTGGGCTCAAGCGAGTCATGTGCAGTTGCCATTGGTGCCGGGAAGTGAAGTGAGTGTCATGCACAGGGAAGCCACACGCAGTTGGATCGTAAATAATTCTAGCGGGAGCATAATTTCAGTCGGGCACGTGCAACATGTTCAAATCGGAGGTCCGCAACGCTTGAATCTGTCCAGCTACTGGCCGGTATCGACCAACGAATCGGATACTGGGGACATGCAGGCGTAACACGCCAGGCCTCAATGCGCAGCCGGTGGTTGCACCTTGCGCATCAAGGGCACCATCGCCGTGGCGACGATGAAGCAGACCATGATCATCAGGAAGGCGTCGCCGTAGGTTTGCGTTTGCGCTTCGCGGTAAGTCAGCAGCCAGAGCTGGCGCAGGCTGGCGGTGACACCCACGTCGCCGCTCTGGCCGAGGGCGGCGAAGTTGTGGCCAACTTGGGACAGCCACTGGTTGAGTGCTTCGTTGGTGCTGTTGAGGTTCTCCGCCAATCGGGTGAAATGCAGGTTGGTGCGGTCATTGAGGATGGTCGCGCAGGCGGCGATGCCGATGGCGCCGCCCAGGTTTCGCATCAGGTTGAACAACCCCGACGCATGTTTCAGCCGCGCTGGCGCCAGGCCGCCGAGGGTCAATGTCACCGCAGGCGGTACCGCCAATTGCTGGGCAATCCCGCGCAACGCTTGCGGCAGCATCAATTCCTTGGCTCCCCAGTCATGGGTGATCGGGCTGAAATCCCACATCGACAAGGCGAACAAGCCAAGGCCGGTCATCATGATCCAGCGCAGGTCGACGCGGTTGGCCAGAAAGGCGTACAGCGGAATCGCCATGATCTGGAACACGCCGGTGGAGAAAACCGCCAGGCCAATGTCCAGCGCGCCATAGCCACGGACGCGGCCGAGGAACAGCGGTGTCAGGTAAATGGTGGCGAACAGACCGATGCCAGTGACAAAGGAAAAGAAACAGCCGAGGGCGAAGTTGCGGTCTTTCAAGGCGCGCAGGTCGACGATCGGGTTGGCCACGTGCAGGGTGCGGCCAATAAACGCCAAGCCGGCCAGACCGCTGATCCACGCCGTGGTCAGGATCGTGTGGTCGCTGAACCAGTTCCAGCGCGGACCTTCTTCGAGGGTGTATTCCAGGCAGCCGAGGAACAGCGCCAGGAACACCATGCTCAGATAGTCGGCGCCTTTGAGCAGCGACAGTTCAGGCTGGTCGATTTTCACCAGCATCGGCACCGCCACGGCGACGAAAATCCCCGGAACCAGGTTGATGTAGAACAGCCAGTGCCAGGACGATACATCGGTGATCCAGCCACCGATCACCGGCCCCAGGGTCGGCGCCAGGGATGCCACCGCGCCGATGGTTGCAGCGGCAATCACCCGTTGCTTGCCGGTGAAGAAAACGAACGCCGTGGTAAACACCATCGGAATCATCGAGCCGCCGAGAAACCCTTGCAAGGCCCGGAAGGCGATCATGCTCTGGATGTTCCAGGCCATGCCGCATAACAGGCTGGTCAGGGTAAAACCCACCGCTGAGGCGCAGAACAACCAGCGCGTGGAGAACACCCGGGATAGCCAGCCGGAGAGGGGGATCACGATGATTTCGGCGATCAGGTAACTGGTCTGTACCCAGGCGGTTTCATCGGTGCCGGCGGAGAGCCCGCCGCCGATGTCACGCAGCGACGCCGAGACGATCTGGATATCCAGCAGCGCAATGAACATGCCGATGCACATGCTGGCGAAGGCGAAAACCTTGGTCGCCGTCGCCATGCTCGCGGCATTGAACGGTGGTGCCGGGGCGGCGAGGGCGCGGCTCATGGCGCGCTGGCCACGGCTGGCGTTTCAGGCTCCTTGCGTGTGTCCACTTCGGCGGTGACCGAGAGACCGGGGCGCAGGTGGCCGAGCACGCTGTCTGCCGGGTCGAGATGAATGCGCACCGGTACCCGCTGGACGATCTTGGTGAAGTTGCCAGTGGCGTTTTCCGGCGGCAGCACGCTGAATTGCGAACCGCTGGCCGGTGCCAGGCTGTCCAGATGGCCGTGGAATTCCTGGCCCGAGAGAACGTCGGCGTAAATGATGACTCGCTGCCCAGGCACCATGCGTGCCAGTTGATCCTCTTTGAAATTGGCATCGACCCACAAACCACTGGACGGTACCACTGACAGCAGCTGCGAACCGGCCTGGGCATAAGCGCCCACTCGTGCCCGGCGATTACCGATCACCCCATCTACCGGTGCGCGAAGTTCGGTGTAGCCGACGTTCAGCTGCGCCAGGTCGCGCTCGGCGAGAGCCTGAATCAGGGCGGCGCGGGCTTGTTGTTTTTGCGTGGCGATCACGTTCAACTGCCGTTGCGCCGCCAGCAACTCGGCCTGGGCGCGGTTGCTTTGGGCCTGCGCGGTCTTGAATGTGGCGTTCGCCCGTTGTGCGCTTTCCACTGAAACGGCATTGGTAGCGACGAGTTTTTTGTAGCGTGCATCGTCATCACGCGAACGAGCGGTTTCGGCACCGGCGGCATCGATACCGGCGCGGGCCTGGCCGATGACGGCCTGTTGCAGTTGTTCGGTGGCGTCGAGGTTGGCGAGCAGGGCTTCTTCAGCCGCCACCGCGCCTTCCGCCTTGGCCAGGTTGGCGCGATAGTCGCGTGAGTCGAGGCGGATAAGCACATCGCCGGCCTTGACCTGCTGGTTGTCGGTCACCAGCACTTCATCGATGTAACCCGCCACCTTCGGCCCGATCACCGTCACGTCAGCACCGATATAGGCGTCGTCGGTTTCCTCGATGAACCGGCCGGCGGTCCACCAGTGTGCGGCGTACATACCAGCAAGTACCAACACGGCGATGCCCAGTGTCGGCAGGAGCAGGCGTTTGAGCAGCGGCTTGGGAGTGTTCACCGGGACAGCAAGGTCTGGCTCTACGGTGGGCATGCTGGTCATGGAGGATTACCTGTGAAGGCCATTAAATTACGTGCGTAATATGACGTATGTCATATTTTGTCGCAAATGGTTTTTGCTGCCGGCTGTCAGGTCCTATTTCAACCAGTCGCCCGGGGTGGTTCCGGTCATGTCCTTGAAGAACGCGATGAAGGCGCTGTCACTGGCAAAGCCGAGTTCGAAAGCGCTGTAGCCGATGTTGCGTCCAGTGGCGAGCAGTTCGATGGCGCGCATCAGGCGCCACTGTTGCCGCCATTGCTGGTAACTCATGCCGGTTTCGCGCTGGAAAATTCGTCCGATGGTGCGGCCGCTGGCACCTAGCTGTTGCTGCAGAACCTGAAGTCTGGGTGGCAGCTTCTCGGGGCTGGCCAGTAGCGGTGCCAGGCGTTTATCCGAGGGCAATGGCAACAACATCGGTTGGCGGGTGGCGTCGCGTATTTCGCTCAAGCACAGGGCAAGCAGATGCACGTGTTTTCCCTGCTGCCAGTCGGTGGCGAAGTCAGCGTTGGCGATCGACTCCAACACGACCCGCAGCAACGGGCTGACTTCGATGACGCAAACCTGTCGTGGCAGCTCTGCACATAGCGCGGGGGTCAGGTAGATGGAGCGGTAATCGACACTTTTTTGCATAACGGCGCGATGGGCAACGCCGGCTGGTATCCAGGCCGCGCGGGAGGGCGGTAACAGGCACAACTGCTGCGCCAGGGTGATGCGCGTGCAGCCCTTCCGGGTAAACAGCAACTGCCCGCGTTGATGCTGATGCATGCCCGAATCGTGATCGCCGAGTGTCGCGGCGATGCCGATGACAGGCGCGTCATGATGATCGGGATCGAAGGGAGTGTGGGCTTGCAGCCAAGCCATGATTTGTCCGATTTCATTGATAAGTTGGCAGGGTTTCGATAGTACGCCAGTTGCGACTGCTTAATCTGTTTAGCGGATTTCTTGCGAGTGGAAGTGGTGATGAAGGGAAAAAAGCTCCTCCTGTTAGCCGTTGCCCTGCTGATGTTTGCGCAGATCGCGCAAACACTCTACAGCCCGGCGTTGGCAGATATCGGCCAGGCTTTTTCTGTCGGTCCGCAACAAACGGCGCTAACCCTGTCGGTATTTTTCCTGGCGTTTGCGTTCGGTGTAGTGGTGTGGGGGCGAATGTGTGATCGCATTGGGCGTCGACCATCGATGCTCGC
This sequence comes from Pseudomonas sp. G5(2012), assembly GCF_000408945.1. Lineage (NCBI taxonomy): Bacteria > Pseudomonadati > Pseudomonadota > Gammaproteobacteria > Pseudomonadales > Pseudomonadaceae > Pseudomonas > Pseudomonas sp. G5(2012). Next base: position 10,441 of record NZ_APIO01000008.1, on the reverse strand, counting down.
CGGCCTGGTGTTGTACGCCGCTGCGTCGGCTATGGGGCTCACTGTCAGCACCTTCAATGCGCTGTTGGTAGCGCAAGGCCTGGCTGCGTTTGGTGCGGCGGTGGGTTCGGTTGTTACGCAAACCGTGCTGCGCGACCGCTTCCGGGGTGCGCAACTGGCCCAGGTTTTTTCGGTGATGGGTATCGCGTTGGCGGCCAGCCCGGCGATTGGCTTGTTTACCGGGGCGAGCCTGGTGCAGGTCTTCGGTTATCGGGGTGTACTGGGTTGTCTTTTAGCGCTATCGCTGGGGCTGTGGCTCTGGTGCCTGCGAGATCTGCCGGAAACCCGACCACAGGTCGTGAAAGCCCCGGCATTGTTCGAAACGCTGTGCGCAATGCTGCGTGATCGCGACATCTGGCGCTCGACGCTGTTGGTCGCGGCGTTCAACATTGCCCTGTTCAGCTACTACAGCCTCGGCCCCTACATGTTCCAGCGCCTGGATTCAGGTGCGCAATGGTTCGGCTACAGCGGTGTCGTCCTGGCCCTGGGCTCCGGCCTTGGCGCCTGGCTCAACAAACGACTGTTGCAACGAGGGCTGAGTGGGCGTCAGCTGATCCAGGTGGCCGGCGCGATAATGTTGCTGGGTGCGAGCGGTGTGTTGCTTCTGGAGCAAGGCGCCCTGTTTGTCCTGCCAATGCTGCTGGTGGTGCTGGCGTTCGGCATGGCTATCCCCAATATCCTCGGCGCGGCCCTGATCAATTACGGTGATCGACTGGGCACGGCGGGGGCGTTGTTTGGATTGCTGTATTACCTGTTGATCGGTGGCGGGCTGATGCTTGTAGCCTGGGGGCAGGCATTGGGGCAGACACTGTTGTTGTGTGCCTTATTGGTGTTGATGTTGTCGGGGATCAAGCAGCAGGGTGCGCGCGCGACTAGCCGCGATGGTGGGGGATCGGTCGGAAAGGATGTTGCCTGACACAGCGCTTTTTCGTGCTTGCTTATTAAGGGGCGCCCGAAAGGCGCCCTTCGTTGGTTCTGGCTGCACCGGTGTTCCTAAGTTGATCGCTGCATCTGCAATCGTCGCCCAACGACATCCAACAAATCGCAGCCGTCGCGCAGCGAGGTCACCAGTACCCGCGCTAAATCGCTGTGAACGCCTTCGCTGAGCGCAAAGCTTTCCAGCAGTTGAGTCGCGGTGCGGATGCGGTAGGCCGCAATTTCGTGCAGCACGTCCAGTGGTGCTTCGGTATCGATCAGCAACGATGGAACATTACAGTCGATACCGGTGACAGGCATATATCGATCCATGACAAAAAACCTCCTTTGGGTAATAGAGCGTGACCACTCAGCTAGTTGTTTGGCGGTACCTCGGGGAAACCACCCGGTGGGTCAAGGTTGTCCAGCGCCCGATTGACCAGTAGTTCGCCCAGCACGGCCAATTGCTGAATCGCCAGCATGACATTGCGGCGCGAGCCTTCCAGTTCACACGCAAGGTCGGTGGCCATGACATTCAGGGACGCGAGCGTTTCACAGGCGTGACAGAGCAAGGACTCAGTGTCGATGTTCGGCATGATGGTGAAGACGTGGCTGACAGGGTCGGGACGATTTGGATTGCGCAGGCGCGCGCTGACCAGGGGTTCGGTGATCTCGGAGAGTTTGGAGATATCGATAGGCTCGTAGATCGACCGGTCGGGCGATTGCGCGGAATTGGGGGTGGTCTTTTTCATGTCGAGGTCCTTGCAGAGTTGAAATGCCTACCCATGCCGTCAATCAGGATTGGTTAGCGGCACTGCATGAGTTGGCGGGCCGCTAAAGTTATTACCAGAAAATACCATTTAATTAATCAAAAAAATGAACATCTATGTAATTAAATGATTCATGTTTAGTTGCGGTGCTAATCGTTTTCGTTTTTCTGAAGGTTTATTCGCCAGAAGATTTCCGGTTCTGTAAGAAATATCCTCAATGTAAGTAGGGTAGGGCTGTAGGAATTGACGCTGAATGTGATGCTGTGAAACATTGTTTGACGGCTGTTAGGTGTGGTTGCAGTATTGTTTTTCGCTCGGAGGGCAGGGTGCAGGAAACCGGGGCTGATCAAAAAAACATCAGGGTAGATTAGATCTTTTGATGGATAATTTAAGTGGTAGATATTTAATGTATAAAAAAGAGAAGACAGAAAAACTGAAGAGCAATATTAAATATCTAATAAAAAGTCGCGGGGAAACTCGGCTGTCGTTGTGCAATTCAAGTGGTTTGACCAGAACAACAATCTATAACATTCTTGAAGGAAAAGTCGTCAACGTTCAGCAATCCACTATTCGTAAGATTTCTGACTTTTTCGGGGTGTCTTACAAGGAAATAGAGACGGTTGATTTTGAAGAGAAGGAGATTATAGAAAGTAGTGTTTCTCTGCAGGGGAACATGAATCCAGCTGCGGTACCTATCATCAAAGAAAGCTTGCTTTTTCAGAGCCTTGACAAGCGAATCGGCGAACTGGCTGCAACTCATCCTCTTACTTATTATTTTGGTACCGCTTGCAATCTCATCGCTGTGCTGCTGGAGAATGAAATTGTTGGCATGAACGAGCCTGGAGATCTATTGATAGTGAAAAAAGGATCATCGAGTGGTGAAAAAGAAAAGCTCATCTATGACAAAATAACGAAAAAACTGCTTGTGACGTGTGAGTCTGTTCTTGATTTGGATGCTGTTAGTGTTGTGGGGGAAATAATAGAGGAAAGATTCAATGGGTAGAAGTCAGGAAAACAGTAGCTACCGGCTGCTTGGGTTTGAAAAGAGCAATAGTCTTGCTTTGGTTATGGTTGTCTCCACAGGAAGAATTATCAAGATCAAACTTGCTGAGTTGATGAAAAGTGAGGTGATGGATAACTTTAATAAGGTTGAAATAAAAGACGTATACAGAAAGTTTTATTCTGGCGGCTCGGCCTTGACGGCTTATGAGATCGCTGATCGCCATGAAAGGTCGTGGATGACCTATGTCGCTCTAAATCTAATGCTGTTCGCTCTTTATATTTTTACGAATGTTGCAGCAGCTAAACTTGTATATTTAGAGTATTTCGATATTGTTGTTACTCCTGGCGTTTTCCTCTATCCATTGACCTTTTTAATAGTTGATCTTTTGAATGAGTCTTATGGGCTTAGGCTTGCAAGGAGAGCGATATTTTTTGCTTTCGCAAGCAATGCCTTTATTCTGGTGTTACTCACTGTCACTGGTTTTCTTCCTGGGCTGCCTACTTGGGAGCTTGACGGATCATACAATAAGGTTATTGGTCATGTCTCGTCTGCATTAGTAGCCTCATCGGTATCGTTTCTTTTTTCTGAGTACGTAAACTCATATTTGCTGTGTAAAATCAAGGAACTTACAAGTTCAAGGTTTCTTTTTTTACGGGTTTTCTTTAGTACCTTTTTTGCAGTAATAATAGATAGTTTTATTTTTTGCTTTATTGCATTTTATGGCTCCATGGAAAATGACGAAATCCTGAATATAGTTTATGTTCAGATAGTCATCAAAATGTGCTTTGCTGTGTTCAACGTGTTGCCCGCCTATGGTGCGAGGTCGCTGTTCAAGAAATATGTGGCTGGAGCTCAGGCGGTATAAGTTGTGGAGGCTATAATTAACAATCTGGAATTCATACCGCCCGATAACGTGCTAGCTATTTTAGGCTTATTTTGCTCTTCAGGGTTTTCATGGTTTTCTCCTTGTCTTCCAGAAAGTCATTCAGCCCTTTCGCACGAAGATTGCAGGCGTCGCAATTGCCACAGCCGCTGCCTTTCATCCCGTTATAACAAGTCAAGGTATGGTCGCGGATCAAGTCCAGGCTATTATGGTGGTCAGCTAATGCCCACGTTTCCGCTTTGTTTAACCACATTAACGGAGTTTCAAGGTGTAATTTGTAATTCATTCCCAGCGCGATGGCGTTGTTCAGCACCTCGATGAATTCATGCCGGCAATCAGGATAGCCAGAGTAATCGGTTTCACAAACACCGGTGATGACGGTGTCCGCTTGCACTTGATAGGCGTAAATAGACGCCAAAGTTAAAAACAGAATATTTCTACCGGGTACGAAGGTGCTCGGTAGACTGTGTCCTGCGTTGCTTGTGCTTGGTACGGGAATGTTGTCGCGCGTCAAGCTGCTAATGGCCAGCTCATTAAGCAATGAAGTATCTAATACCTTATGCACTTTTATGCCAAGCTTTTTGGAAAGTTGTTGCGCGACTTCAATTTCCGCGCGATGGCGTTGTCCATAGTCGAAGGTAATACAGTGAATTTCATCAAACAGCGGTAGCGCGTGGATCAAGCAGGTGGTTGAGTCTTGTCCGCCACTGAAAACGATAACTGCCTTTTTAGTCATGCTTTTTTCTTCCTTGGAGGGAATCCAACGTGTGTTGGGGGCATTGACCGTACCGGGAAGATCAAACTGTGGCTGTGGGACGTTTCCGAGATGGCTGTCGGCGCTTTCCGAATCTGTCAGTTATTGGCAGATATCTGGAAATTCCGAAGGGTAGTGGTGCGACGGGAATGGTCGTCGGGTATGGGGCTCACTTGAAAAGACACAGCCCTGTAGGAGCTGCCGCAGGCTGCGATCTTTTGATCTTGATTGTTCAGATCAAAGATCGCAGCCTCGTTTCACTCGACAGCTCCTACAGGTTCTACAGGTCCTGCGGGACAGGGGTCAGGCGCGTTCGAAGATCGCCGCGATGCCCTGGCCACCGCCGATGCACATGGTCACCAGTGCGTAACGGCCGTTGATGCGGTGCAGTTCGTGGATGGCCTTGGTGGCGATGATTGCGCCGGTAGCGCCCACTGGGTGACCCAGGGCGATGCCCGAGCCGTTCGGGTTGACCTTGGCCGGGTCCAGGTCCAGCTCCTGGCTGACGGCACAGGCTTGTGCGGCGAACGCGATGTTGGCTTCGATCACGTCCATGTCGGCGACGGTCAGGCCGGCGCGCTTGAGCGCCAGGCGCGTGGCCGGGATCGGGCCCAGGCCCATCAGTTCCGGTTCGAGGCCGGCGTGGGCGTAGCTGACCAGGCGGGCCAGTGGGCGCAGGTTATTGACCTGGACCGCGGCGCCGGTGGCCATGACCAGTGCGGCAGCACCGTCGTTGAGACCGGAGGCGTTGCCGGCGGTGACCGAGCCGTCCTTCTTGAACGCCGGCTTCATCGCCGCCAACTGTTCCAGGGACGTGGCGCGTGGATGCTCGTCGACGTTGAACAGCTTGGTGCCCTTGCGATCCGGGATTTCCACGGTCGCGATCTGATCAACGAAATAGCCGTTGGCAATCGCGTGGGCTGCGCGTTTCTGGTCTTCCAGGGCCAGGGCATCCTGCATTTCACGGGTGATGCCGTTGCGTGCGGCGACGTTCTCCGCGGTGATGCCCATGTGAATGTTCTGGAACGGGTCATGCAGGATGCCGAGCATGTAGTCGACGGCCTGGACGTTGCCCATGCGCGCGCCCCAACGAGCGGATGGCAGCAGGTACGGGCCACGGCTCATGGACTCGGCACCGGCGCCGATGGCGATTTCGGCGTCGCCCAGCAGCAGGGTCTGCGCCGCGCTGATGATCGCTTGCAGGCCCGAACCGCACAGGCGGTTGACGTTGTAGGCCGGGGTTTCCTTCGGGATGCCGGCGTTCATGGCGGCAACGCGGGAGATGTAGGCGTCGCGGGTTTCAGTCGGGATCACATGGCCCATCACCAGATGACCGACCAGCGCCGGGTCAACGGCGGCTTTTTGCAGGGCGGCTTTCACGGCGGTGGTCGCGAGATCGGCCGGTGGCACGTCCTTGAGTGAACCGCCGAAGGTGCCAATGGCGGTACGAGCGGCGCTGACGACGTAAATTTCCGGGGTGTTCATGGCTGTGTTCCTTTTGCTGGATTCTTATCTGTACTGCGATTGAGCAGGGCGTTCAAGGCCGTTTTTGCCTCAACGGTGTTGAGACGCTGGATGAACAGCAGGTTTTCTTCGCGCAGGGTGGCTTGCAGTTCGGCCATGCCGGCCTGGGTCATCAGCTGCCGGGATTGGCGCAAGGCTTGCTGGGGCATCGCCAGGAAGCGCTGGGCAATTTTTGCCGCCGCGGCCAGGCACTGTTCGCCGTCATCGAAGGCTTCGTTGGCCAGGCCCCAGGCCACCGCTTCGCTGCCATCAAGGCTGTCGCCCAACAACAGCAGGCGCGCCGCGCGTGCCTGGCCCAGTCGGCGTGGTAGCAGCAGGCTGGCACCGAACTCGGGGCACAGGCCCAGATTGACGAACGGCGTGCGCAGCTTGGCATTACGGGTCACCAGCACCTGGTCGCAATGCAGCAGCAGGGTGGTGCCGATGCCGATGGCGGCCCCGCAAACCGCCGCGATCAACGGCTTTCGCAGGTGGGTCACGGCGCGCATCAGGCGAAATGCCGGGCTGTCCAGGTGCGTTGGCGGCTCTTGCAGGAAATCCACCAGGTCGTTGCCACTGGTAAAACAGTTCGGGCCACCGGTCACGATGACCACCCCGATTTCGTCGTTCTCGTCAGCTGCAAACAGCAGGTCGGCCAAGCGCGTGTACATGGCGTTGGTCAGGGCGTTGAGCTTGTCGGGACGATCAATGGTCAGTGTCAGCACGCCATCGCGATAGTCTTGTTTGATCAGGTCGGTCATTGCGGGCTCTTGCAGAGTCGGTTCGACGGCCACTTTAAGCGGCAGGGGAACCCCGCAGCTATGACAAAACGGGTCAACCGAGCTGATGCTTTTTGCCATATCGCGTCGGTAAAACCGCCCACACACCCATTCGGGGTATGGTGCCGCCTGGCGAATCCACCAATAGTAGGTTCATCCGCTCATCCAGAGCCGAACTCGCTTGATAAGGTGCATTTGCTATGGGCAAGACACTGCTTAAGGTGATTTCCAGTCTGTTTGTTGTACCGCTGACCCTGAGTGCCCACGCTGGCGAGCCGGACGGCGCCAATACGCTGCGGCTATATAATTGGGCGGACTACATCGGTGAGAAAACCCTGGCCGATTTTGAAAAGGCCACCGGTATCAAGGTGATCTACGACACCTTCGATGCCTATGAAACGGTGCAGGCCAAGCTGCTCACCGGCCACTCCGGTTACGACCTGATCGTGCTGAATGCATCCCTCGCGCCGCCGCTGATCCAGGCCAAGGTGTTCCAGCCACTGGACAAGAAACTACTGCCGGGCTGGAGCAACCTGGACCCGAAAGTCTTGCACGACCTGCAAGGGTTCGATCCGGGCCCCACCTACTCGGCACCTTATACCTGGGGCAGCAATGGCATCACCTACAACGTCGACAAGATCAAGGAGCGCATGCCGGATGCGCCGATCGGCTCGCTGGCAATGATTTTCGATCCGAAGATCGTCTCGCGCTTCGCCGACTGTGGTGTGACCCTGGTCGATGCGCCCACCGAAGTGATTCCCCTGGCGCTTAAGTACCTCGGTCGTGATCCCCGTAGCGCCAAGCCGGATGACCTGAAGGCGGCGCAGGAACTGCTGTTGTCCGTGCGGCCGTACATCCGCAAGTTCGACTCGGTCAATTACCTGACCAGCCTGCCCAACGGCGATGTGTGCATGGCCATGACCTGGTCCGGCGACTACGCGACGGCCATGGCCCGCGCGGAAGAAGCCAAGTTGAACATCAACCTGTCCTACTTCATTCCCAAGGAAGGCTCGCTGATCTGGTTCGACAACATGTACATCCCGGCGGACGCACCCCATGTCGCCAATGCGCACAAATTCCTTGAATACCTGATGCAACCGCAGGTGATGGCGGACGTCACTGACTACATCCATTACGCCAACAGCAACGCGGCGGCCACGCCTTTGTTGAATGCCGATGTGCGCAATAACCCGGCGATTTACCCCGATGACGCCACCCGCGAGCGCCTGTTCCCGCAGAAGACCCAGGACGCCAAGGACATGCGCGCCATGACCCGTGTCTGGAGCACGGTGAAAAGCGGCATCTGATTCGTTCGATCGTTAGTCAATCCGGTTAGAGGTTTATTTATGGCGACGCCAACACGCAGCGTTTTTTCCCCAGCGGACGAGTCCCGGCTGGTCAAGGCCGACAAGGCCCACCATATGCACGGTTATCACGTGTTCGACGAGCATGCCGAACAAGGCTCCTTGAACATCGTCGCCGGTGATGGCGCCTATATCTACGACACCCAGGGCAACCGCTTTCTCGATGCCGTGGGCGGCATGTGGTGCACCAATATCGGCCTGGGCCGTGAGGAAATGGCCCAGGCCATTGCCGATCAGGTGCGACAGCTGGCCTATTCCAACCCGTTTTCCGACATGGCCAATAACGTCGCCATCGAGTTGTGCGAAAAACTCGCCAGCCTGGCGCCCGGCGACCTCGATCACGTGTTCCTCACCACCGGCGGCTCAACTGCCGTGGACACAGCCTACCGGCTGGTCCAGTACTACCAGAACTGCCGCGGCCTGCCGGAAAAAAAGCACGTCATCGCCCGTTTCAACGCGTACCACGGCTCCACCACCCTGACGATGTCGATCGGCAACAAGGCGGCCGACCGGGTGCCGGAGTTCGATTACGCCAACCCGCTGATTCACCACGTGTCGAACCCCAATCCCTACCGTGCGCCGGATGGCATGGACGAGGCGCAGTTCCTCGAGTTCCTGGTCAAGGAGTTTGAGGACAAGATCCTGTCGATTGGAGCAGACAAGGTCGCCGGTTTCTTTGCCGAGCCGGTGATGGGCTCAGGCGGGGTGATCATTCCACCCAAGGGTTACCTCAAGCGCATGTGGGAAGTCTGCCAGCGCTACGACATCCTGTTCGTCGCCGACGAGGTGGTCACTTCGTTCGGTCGCCTGGGCAAGTTCTTCGCGTCAAAGGATGTGTTCGACGTGCAGCCTGACATCATCACCACCGCCAAGGGCCTGACTTCGGCTTACCTGCCGCTGGGTGCGTGCATCTTTTCCGAGCGCATCTGGAAGATCATTGCCGAGCCAGGCCAGGGCCGTTGCTTTACCCATGGCTTCACCTACAGCGGCCATCCGGTGTGCTGCACGGCAGCGCTGAAGAACATTGAAATCATCGAGCGGGAAAACCTGCTGGCCCACGTCGACGATGTTGGCGGTTACCTGGAGCAGCGCCTGGCCACGTTGCGCGACCTGCCCCTGGTGGGTGATGTGCGTTGCCTGAAATTGATGGCGTGCGTGGAGTTCGTCGCCGACAAACGCACCAAGGCGTTGTTCGCCGACGCAATCAACATTGGTGAGAAAATCCATGTGCGGGCACAAGCGAGGGGGCTGCTGGTGCGGCCGATCATGCACCTTAACGTGATGTCGCCGCCGCTGATCCTGACTTATGCACAGGTCGATGAGATCGTCGACATCCTGCGCGAGTGCATCCTGGAAGTGGCGGCCGAGCTTGAGGCGAGCGGCCAGTATTTCGGCCAATGATTTCAACCCTCAGGTCGTTACCAAGGGACTGTTCACCCGCTAGACTGCGTGGCATGAGCAAGCCAAACGACGAAACACTGATCACGATGCCCTTCGGGGCACTGCATAAATGGCATGGGGGCATGCGCGAGGCGTTCGCCCATATCGATGAGCCCGACGCGCTGCAATACCTGGCGTCGGCGTTGGCGCAGCTGGTGTCCATCGAGTCGATGATGATCAGCCTGGAGCGCAAGGACCGCGCACCACAGTTGCTGTATCAGCGCGGGATTGCCCAAGAGTATCAGGTCTCGATTCTTGAGCGCTATTTTGCCGGGGGCTACTTGCTCGACCCGTTCTGCCTGGCGGTGGAGCAGGGACTGGCACAGGGGTTTTATCACCTGGAGGAAATTGCGCCGGACAACTTCTTCGACAGTGATTACTACAAGACCTATTACCTGAAGGCGAACTGTTCGGAAGACAGCTACTACATCGTCGATACCGGCAACGACACGAAAATCTCCGTCAGCCTCTTTCAAGGTTTCGGCGGTGAATGCCTGCGGGTGGAGCAGTTGAATCTGCTGCGCGCCGTCGAACCGCTGGTGCGCGAATTCATCAGCGAATTCAGTCGCCGTGGCCTGCAGCGCAGTGACGAGATCCAGGGCGATAACGATCAAGGCCTGCGCGATGATCTCAAGCATCGGGTGCAAACGGCGTTCGAACAGTTCGGTTGTGACTTGCTCACCGAACGTGAGCGCGAAGTGGCGCACATGGTGCTGCGGGGGCACTCGGTGAAATCCACTGCCAGCCAGATGAACATCTCACCGGAAACCGTGCGCATGCACCGCAAGAACCTGTATCTGAAGCTGGAGGTGGGTTCGCAGTCGGAGTTGTTTGCGCTGTTCATCGAGTGGTTGCGCGGGCATTGAGCCTGTAACGATCGTTCCCACGCTCTGCGTGGGAATGCCTCAAGGGACGCTCCGCGTTCCAGCGCTGGAGGGGACGCAGAGCGTCCCGGGCTGCATTCCCACGCGGAGCGTCACTAGTGTCCGGT